>JASGDZ010000150.1:0-11396 GCA_047606835.1 Microbacterium sp.
CGACGATGCCGTCGCGCTCCAGGGCGTCGTCGAGCGACTCGTCGGCGCGCCAGTTCGACACGACGCGGGACGGGTCGCGCACGATGTAGCCGGCCACCCAGATGCGGCGCGACTCGGGGTCTTCGGCGTTCATGCCGGTGTTGCCGATGTGCGGGGCGGTCTGCAGCACGATCTGCCCCGCGTAGGAGGGGTCGGTGAGGGTCTCCTGGTAGCCGGTCATGCCGGTGGCGAAGACGACCTCGCCGAGGGTCGTGCCCCGGGCCCCGTAGGCGCGCCCGGCGTGGCGGGTGCCGTCTTCGAGCACGAGGACGGCAGGGTCGGTCAAGAAGCGGGTCATGCGTCGGTTCCTGTGGGGATGGAGGCGGGGACGAGCGGGCGGATGGCGTCGGCCACCCGCTTCGCCGAGGCATCCTGCGGTCGGAGGTAGGTGTCGACGACGGTGTCGCCGGCGAGCCAGTCGAGGCGGACGAGCCCGTCGCGCTCCACCACGCGGTCGATCGCCACGGTGGACTGCGCGACGGAGACGATCAGCTCCGGCGCGAGGAAGAGCGCCGGCCCGCCGGCCAGCTCGAGCGCGAGGCCGCGGTCGGTGACGGCGACGTCCACGCGCGAGCGGAAGCCGAGGCCCCGCATCGCGAGGCGCTCCAGCGGCTGGTCGTGCGCGGTGGTGGCGACGTAGAAGCCCGCGAAGCGGGCGACCACGGCGGCGCCTGACGGAGGCGACCCCACGGGCGGCGCGAAGCCCGAGTCACGGCGTACGCGACGCCACCACGCGAACGCCAGCGCCCCGATGAGCAGCACCGCGACGCCGACCATGACGGCGAGCGCGCCCTCGCGGGTCATGCGCCGAGCTCCACGAGCTCGCCGTCCTGCACGGTCGCCGTGCCGCGGTGGATCGTCCAGAGCACGCGACCGGGCAGCTCGCGACCGAGGTACGGGGAGTTGACGCTGCGGCCGTGCAGGTCGCCCGTCGTGAACTCCGCGCGCACGGAGGGGTCGTAGAGCGTGAGGGATGCCCGCTGGCCCGCAGACAGCGCCGTGCCGTGGCCGTCGAGGCGACCGATGCGCGCGGGGGCGTGCGACATGACGCGCGCGACGTCGCCCCAGTCGAGCAGGCCCGTCTCCACCATCGCCTGGTGCACGACGCGCAGCGCGCTCTCCAGGCCCACCATGCCGTTCGCGGCGGCCTGCCACTCGCACGACTTCGCCTCCGCGGGGTGCGGCGCGTGGTCGGTGGCGACGATGTCGATCGTGCCGTCGGCGAGCCCCTCGCGCACGGCCCGCACGTCCTCGTCGCGGCGCAGCGGCGGGTTCACCTTGTAACGCGCGTCGTAGCCGCGCGCGAGCTCGTCGGTGAGGAGCAGGTGGTGCGGCGTGACCTCCGCCGTGACGTCGATGCCGCGCCTCTTCGCCCAGCGGACGATGTCGACGGAGCCGGCGGTGGACAGGTGGCACACGTGCAGGCGGGAGCCGACGTGCTCGGCGAGGAGCACGTCGCGGGCGATGATCGACTCCTCGGCGACGGCGGGCCAGCCGGCGAGCCCCAGCTCGGCGGAGACGGCGCCCTCGTTGAGCTGCGCGCCCTCGGTGAGCCGCGGGTCCTGCGCGTGCTGCGCGATGACGCCGTCGAACGCCTTCACGTACTCCAGTGCGCGGCGCATGATGAGCGGATCCCACACGCACGACCCGTCGTCGCTGAACACGCGCACGCGTGCGCGCGAGTCGGCCATCGCGCCGAGCTCTGCGAGCCGCTCGCCCTTCTGCCCGACGGTCACGGCGCCGATGGGCTGCACGTGCACGTAGCCGGCGGCCTCGCCGAGGGCGAGCTCTTGCTCGACGACGCCCGCGGTGTCGGCGACCGGCGACGTGTTCGGCATCGCGAAGACGGCGGTGTAGCCGCCCGCCGCGGCCGCGCGCGACCCGGTGAGCACCGTCTCCGACGCCTCGAAGCCGGGTTCGCGCAGGTGCGTGTGCAGGTCGACGAGCCCGGGGAGGGCGACGAGACCTGTGGCATCCACGACCGTCGCGCCCGCGCGGCTGAGCCCCGAGCCGATCTCGGAGATCACGCCGTGCTCGACGACGAGGTCGGCGGCGTCGCCGCCCTCGATGCGGGCGCCGCGGATGACGAGGACCTGACTCATCGCACGTCCTCTCTGTCTTCGTCGTGGCGTTCGCCCGCCAGCAGCAGGTAGAGCACCGCCATGCGGACCGACACGCCGTTGGTCACCTGGTCGAGCACCGTCGACCGAGACGAGTCCGCCGCCTGCGCGGAGATCTCCAGCCCCCGGTTCATGGGTCCGGGGTGCATGACGATGCTATCGGGGGGAAGCGACGTCACACGCTGCGGGTCGAGCCCCCAGCGGCGCGAATACTCCCGTTCCGTCGGGAAATACGCGGCGTTCATGCGCTCCAGCTGGATGCGCAGCATCATCAGCGCGTCGGGCGCGGCGGCGATCGCGGCATCCAGGTCGTACTCGACCCTCACCGGCCACGCCGACACGTCCTGCGGGATGAGCGTGGGCGGCGCAACGAGCGTGACCGCAGCGCCCAGCGCGTGCAGCAGCCACACGTTGGAGCGCGCGACGCGGGAGTGCAGGATGTCGCCCACGATCGCGACGCGCAGGCCCGCGAGGTCGCGGCCCCGGCTGTCGGGGCCGAAACGGCGCTTGCGGATCGTGAACGCGTCGAGCAGCGCCTGGGTGGGGTGCTCGTGCGTGCCGTCGCCGGCGTTGACGACGCCCGCGGAGATCCAGCCGCTCGTGGCGAGGGTGCGCGGGGCGCCGGAGGCGCCGTGGCGGATGACGACGGCGTCGGCCCCCATCGCCTGCAGGGTCTGCGCGGTGTCCTGCAGCGACTCGCCCTTGGAGACGCTGGAGCCCTTCGCGGAGAAGTTGATGACGTCGGCGGAGAGGCGCTTGGCCGCCGCCTCGAACGAGATGCGCGTGCGCGTGGAGTCCTCGAAGAAGAGGTTCACGACCGTCTTCCCGCGCAGCGTGGGGAGCTTCTTCACCTCGCGCCGCTGCGTGTCGGCCATGTCCTCGGCGACGTCGAGGATCTGCAGCGCGTCGGTGCGCGCGAGGGTCTGGGTGTCGAGCAGGTGCCTCATGACCGGATCGTCACCTCCTCCAGGCCGTCGGTCTCGGCGAGCCGCACGTTGACGCGCTCGTCTGTGGCGCTCGGCAGGTTCTTGCCGACGAAGTCGGGGCGGATCGGCAGCTCGCGGTGGCCGCGGTCGATGAGGGTCGCAAGCCGCACGACGGCGGGCCGGCCGATGTCCTGCAGGGCGTCGAGCGCGGCGCGGATGCTGCGCCCGGAGAACAGCACGTCGTCCACGAGCACGACCGTCTTGCCGTCGATGCCGCCGGGTGGGATCTGCGTCGGATGGGGTGCTCGCGTGGGGTTTCGGTGCAGGTCGTCGCGGTACATCGTGACGTCGAGCGCACCGACGGGCACGGGTGCGCCGGCGATGTCGCCGATGAGCGCCGCGATGCGCTCGGCGAGGATCACGCCGCGGGTGGGGATGCCGAGGACCACGAGATCGTCGGCACCGCGGTTGGACTCGAGGATCTCGTGCGAGATGCGGGTCAGCGCCCGGGCGATGTCCGCGTCGTGCAGCACGGTGCGCGTCGTCATCCGCCGCTCCCTTCTCCGCCTCACGGGACGGGGTTAAAGGATGCTGTGGTCCGCGACGAGTCTACTGCCTCGATGAACCCGGCGAACTCGTCCCAGGTCATCCGATCACTCCCCCAGCTTGCGCAGCACCTGCGCGTAGGAGGGCGTGGTGAACGCCACAGTCACCGAGCTGCTGAGCCGCGAAGCTCTCGCCCTCCCGCCGCCGGACAGATCCCATTGGGCGCTACGGTTGCGGCCGGGCAGCAGTTTCGGCTTGCCCCAGCGGCGTTGGCCCTCGCGCACCACGAGCGCGAACTGGTCGTCGAGGAACGCGACTGCCTCGGCACCGGGGTCTTTGACCACGTCGCTGACCCAGAAGCTCAGGGTGGCCAGTTGTCCGTCGGGGGTCACGCTGGTCAGCACGGCCGGTTGGGACATCCCGTCGACCGGATTGGACAAGGTGCCCTCGGCGCCGATCGTCCAGCCCAGTTCGGCCACCGCCAGCGCGTCGGCGTCGGCGCGGGTCAGCGGCCAGGCCGCGTCGATCCAGAACTCCAGCAGATCGCACGCGCGCACGGAGTCCATCGCTCTCCAGGTCATGTGCGACACCCTACCCACCCACATCCCGACGCGTCACACATCCTCGCCCCAGCCGAGATCGGCGCTGCGGGGCATCACAGCCGCAGTCGCTCCACAGCCTGCCCCGTGACCTCCGCGATCAGCTCGAAGTCCTTGTCGACGTGCAAAACCGTCAAGCCCGCGGTCTCGGCCGCTGCCGCGATCAGGAGATCGGGCACAGAAGGGGCACGATGCTGACCGCGGCGAACGAGCAAGCCCTGAACCTCCAGCGCCCTCAGCTCGGCGCGTTCGCTGAGATGCTCCACCGGCAGCCACGAGATCGGGGTCGTGTGCACGATCTCGTTCCACTCCTGTTCGGAGCGCGCCGAATAGCCTTCCTCGAGCACGGTCGGGGTCGCGATGCGGATCAGGCCGCGCTGCGCGCGGCCGGACCACTGGTCGGCGTCTGGACTGGAGCCGATGCGAATCAGTGCCGACCTGTCGACGAGCCACCCCCTCACGACCACATCTTTCGAACGACGTCTTCGTCACGCAGATCGGAGGTCAGCTCCGCAAGCCGCTGAAACGATTCGACTGTCGGAGGTCCTGAATCTCCGCGTGCCGGGCGGTAGGCGGCATCCTCTGCGATCTTCTGACGCAGATACTCGGTGCGCGAAAGCCCTAGCCGCTCAGCCTTGGCGTCGATGCGCATGAGATCTTCTTCGGGAACGTTTCTGATCAACACGTCCGTCATCGTGTCACCTCCCTCCGACATCCGATATCACACGCTATCATCAGCGGATCGCTGGCGTGCAGCGGGTTCCGAGACGGCCTGCGTGCGCTGCTCAACCACCGGCGGGGCCTGCGTCCGCTGCTCTACTGACTCAGGCGCGGCAGTCCGAGACCGGGCAACGGCAGCGGGTCCTCGCCCGGGTCGAGCGCTGCGATCTGCTCCTGCGACCAGGTCACCCCGGCCGGCTGCCGCGCCGGATCGCGCCATGCCTGGTAGCCCAGCGCCTCGGGACCGGGAAGCCGGTACACGTCGCGCAGCGCGACCACGCACCGGTCGGCCAGCGCCGCATACTCGGCACTCAGCGCCGGCAGCGGAAGTTCCGCGGACCAGTTCGGGGCGGAACGGGTGGGCGCCGTCCAGCCGGCCGCCAGCAACACCGGATCGTCGTCCGCGTGCGCCGCCGGACCGGCGGTGAACGCGGGCCCGGCCGCCTCGACTCTCAGTTCGTCGTCGGTCGCGGAGAACTGCACGTAGCCCGCCTTTCCAGCTGCCGCGACGATCAGCACGCACCGGTCGGTGAGCTCGCGCAGCGTCGCCCGCAGACGGTCGGCGAACTCGTCCCAGGCCATCCGATCACTCCCCCAGCTTGCGCAGCACCTGCGCGTAGGACGGCGTGGTGAACGCCGCGGTCACCGAACTGCTCAGTCGTGCGACGCTCACCCGACCACCGCCCGGCAGGTCCCATTGGGCGCTGCGGTTGCGGCCGGAGCGAAGTTTCGGCTTGCCCCAGCGTCGTTGGCCCTCCCGGACCACCAGCGTGAACTGGTCGTCCAGAAACGCGACCGCGTCGGCACTCGAGTCGTTGACCACGTCGCTCACCCAGAAGCTCAGGGTGGCCAGGTGTCCGTCCGGGGTTACGCCGGTCCGCACCCCTGGTTGAGACAACCCGTCGACCGGATTGCCGAGACTGCCCTCGGCGTCGATCGTCCAGCCCAGCTCAGCCACCGCCCGCGCGCCGACTTCGGCACGGGTCAGCGGCCAGGCAGCATCGATCCAGAACTCCAGCAGATCGCACGCGCGCGCGGGGTCCATCGCTCTCCAGGTCATGTGCGACACCCTACCCACCCACATCCCGACGCGTCACACATCCTCGCCCCCGCGTTCCGATGACGCGGCGCGGGAGGCCGCGAGCGTCAGCCCGCGGGAACCGTCGCGTCGCGGTGGAGCGCGTCCTCGACCTGGCGGGCGCGGATGGGGTGCCCCTGCGTGGTGAGGCACTTGCCGCTGCGCAGGTCCCAGCTCCAGTCGTGCAGCGAGCAGGTGAGCACGCCGTCCTCGATCTTGCCGGTCTTGGTCAGATCCGCGCGCAGGTGCGGGCAGCGGCGCTGCACGACCCAGTCCCCCAGCTGTGCGTCCTCGGTCTGGTCGGACTGCTCGGCGTACCAGTTCTCGACGTATTCGATGCGGTCGCGCGACAGGCACTTCAGGAACGTCGTGAGGAACTCGTTGAACTTGCCCGAACGACCCACCTCGAACTGCATCGACAGGAAGATCGAGTTCGACCAGTCGATCTCGTGATCGGCGATGTTCGTCGACACGAGATCGGCGGGGATCGTGTACCAGTACACGCACTCCTCGCCCTCGTACTCGCGCACCTTCGCCCTCGGGAAGTCGACCACCATGTCGAGCTCGCCGATGCGGAAGCGCACGTTGCCGCCGACGCCGGTGCGGATCGTGCGGGCCCGGCGGATGAGCGGCTCCCACCACTCCTTGATCGCCGCGAGCATCTGCTCGGGCGGCAGCACCGGCGCACGGCGCGCCTCCTCCGCCCGCACCTCGTCCTGCCGCGCGTCCCGCTGCTCGGCGAGATAGCTCCACTTGTCGTCGAAGACCCGGTCGATCTCCTCCGGCGTGTACAGCGTCTGCGCGACGGTCAGCTCGCCGCCGTTCAGCTCGACGACGGTGCCCGGCAGGAACTCGTACCCCTTCTGCTCGGGCCGCTCGACGGCCATGTGCCGCAGGAACTGGCGCTGGTCGGTGAAGATCGCGTCGTCGTCGAGGCCGTGCCCGTTGTAGCGGAACAGCTCTTCGCGCAGGAACATCGGCGGCCCCGCCATCGGGAAGACGTGCTCGGCATCCACCTTCTCGATGTAGTACATGGCGCGCTTGTTCTGCGCGTCGCGCTTGAGCTTCGCGAAGGTGCGCTTGGCGTCCTGCGGCAGGTCGTAGACCATCGGCCACCAGATCGCCCCCGACACCTGCGTGAAGTACGCGTCGGGTTTGGAGAACGACATGAGCTTGTCCAGATCCAGCGGGTGCGCGTCGTTCTGGTTCAGGATGCTGGCGGTGCCGTCGTCGACCGACAGGCTCGAGTCGCCGATCGGCCCGTCCGACGGCGCGCGCAACGGCGTCACCATGAGCTTCAGCGCGCCGAACTCAAGCGGCACCCCCGCCTGCGTGTAGACGATGTTGTCGTAGCCGAGCGTGCGCAGGTCGGACTCCAGATCGTCTGTCGGGTACTCCGGCAGCAGCACGCGGATGTCCTTGGGCACATACCGCTGCAGAAGCGCCGGGTCGAAGTGGTCGCGGTGCCGGTGCGACACGTACAGGAAGTCGGCCCGCCCGAACCGCTCCCAGTCCAGCCCCCGGTTGTCGGGGAACGGGAACCACGAGCCGAAGAACGAGGGGCCGATCACCGGATCGCAGAGGATGCTGCCGCCCGCCGTCTCGATGAACATCCCGGCGTGGCCGAGGCCCGTGATCCGCATGGAGTCCTCCCGTGTCGATCGCCCACCGAGTCTACGACGCGGGGCCTGCGAACGCCGTGAGCGAGGCCGTGACGAACGCGGTCACGGGTCCAGCAGCCCACGGATGTCGTCTGCGGTGAGCGTCTGCGAGAAGAGGCCGTCGTCGTCGACGACCGCCTGGAAGAGACGCGCCTTGCGCTGCTGCAGCGCCATCACCTTCTCCTCGATCGTGCCGGCGGCGACGAGGCGGTAGACCACGACGGGGCGCGTCTGCCCGATGCGGTGCGTGCGGTCGACGGCCTGCGCCTCGACCGCGGGGTTCCACCACGGATCGAGGAGGAACACGTAGTCGGCCTCGGTGAGGGTGAGCCCGAAGCCGCCGGCCTTGAGGCTGATCAGGAACGCGGGCGCGTCGCCGCGACGGAACCGGTCGATCACCGCGGCGCGACGCCGCGTGGCGCCGTCGAGGTACTCGTGGCGGATGCCCGCGGCATCCAGCCTCTCCGCCGCCAGCCGCAGGAACGACGTGAACTGGCTGAACACGAGCGCGCGATGCCCCTCGGCCGCGACCTCGACGATCCGCTCGAGCAGCGCATCGAGCTTCGCCGACCCGACGGGCGCGTGCGTCTCGTCTACGAGCGCGGAGGCGAGGCTCATCAGCCGCAGCAGCGTCAGCGAGCGGAACACGATGAAGCGGTTGCGGTCGAGGTCGTCGAGCAGCCCCAGCACCTTCTGCCGCTCGCGCTGCAGCACGGTGTCGTACAGCGCGCGATGCCGCGGCGAGAGCGCGACCCGCACCTCCTGCTCCTGCTTGTCGGGCAGCTCGGGCGTGACCTGCTCCTTCGTGCGGCGCAGCACGAGCGGACGGATGCGGCGTCGCAGCCGCGCGAGCCGTGCGGCGCGGAACGGCCCGCCCTCGGCGTTCTCGGGCACCTTGCCGTGCTCGATGGGCTTCACGTACTCCTCGCGGAACCGACGCGCCGACGGGAACAGCCCGGGGGCGGTCAGCGACAGCAGCGCCCACAGGTCGGTGAGGCTGTTCTCCAGCGGGGTCCCTGTCGCCGCCAGCACGACGTCGGCGCGCAGCGCCTTCACCGCGCGGTGCAGCTTCGTCTGCGGGTTCTTCACGAACTGCGCCTCGTCGAGCACGACCAGGGCCCAGTCGACCGCGGCGAACTGCGCGTCGTCGAGCCGTACGAGCGTGTAGGAGGTGATCACGACGTCGGCGCCGGCGGCCGCATCCGTCACCGCCGTCCCGCTCTTCGCGGCGGTCTGGTCGACGACCCGCACGGTCAGACCCGGGGTGAAGCGTGCCGCCTCTGCCACCCACGTCGACATCACCGACGTGGGAGCGACGACGAGCACCGGCCGGCGCTCCCCCGTGGTGCGCAGGTGCGCGATGAGGGCGAGCAGCTGCAGCGTCTTTCCGAGCCCCATGTCGTCGGCGAGGATGCCGCCCAGCCGGTGCTTCCACACGAAGGCGAGCCACTCGAACCCGCTGTGCTGGTAGGGGCGCAGCTGCGCGTGCACCGTGTCGGGGAGCACGACGGCGGGCACGCTCGTCTCGGCGCGCAGCCCGTCGGCGAACGCGCGCCACGAGACGGCGGTCTCGGACTGGTCGGCGAGGTCTTCGAAATCGGCCCACCACGACACCTGGTAGCGGCTGACCCGCGCCCCGGTCTCCCATTCGGCCATCGCTGCGCCCTCGTCGATCAGCTCCTTCAAGCGGTCGAGACAGGGATGCCGCAGGGAGAAGTAGGCGCCATCGGCCAGCATCAGCTTCGCCCGCCCGAGGGACAGCGCGCGAAACAGCGGCGTGAACGGGATGCTGCGCCCGTCGATCGTGACGACGATGCCGAGGTCGAACCAGTCGGGGTCGGAGCTCACCACCGTCGTGAGCGCGACCGACGGGTCGCCGGTGAGCTCCGTGTAGGTGCGCCGGGGCGCGTTGCCCTCCACCCGCACCTCGTCCAGCGCCCGCCACGCGGGCAGCACGCGGGCGGCGAACTCCGCGGCATCCACCCCTTCGAACCGGCCCGCCGACGCGAACGGCAGCGCGGTGCTCTCGGACCAGGCACCCTCCAGCGCCGCCCGGATGCGGTCTTCGGCACCGGGATCGCGGTCGGGCTGCGGCGCCGGCGCATACGGCAGCCGGGCGAGCCCCGGGTACGACCACTCGACGCGGTAGTCCACGACGTCGTCGCGCTCGCCGAACCACGCGGTCACGACGGCGGTGGGCTGCGAGGTCGCGGGGAGTACGACGCCGGGCGCCGCGGTGATCGTCGCGCGCCGGCGCAGGCGCGGCACCGCCTCCCGCAGGAACTCCGCCGTCTCGCCGGGCGCCACGAGCAGCCCGTCGGCCAGCGCCAGCAGGGGCCGCACGGCCTCCGGCACGGCGCACGGCGCCAGCACGACCGGGAGCGGGTCGGCGTCAAGCCCCGCGACGTAGACGCCGTGCGCCCCCACTGCGCGCACCACGGCGCGGGCCACCGGCATCCCGTCGATCTCGACCGCCGCACGCAGACGCAGGCTTCCGTCCGGCTCCCGCGCGACATCCACGGCCACGGTCGCCGCCGCCGCGAAGCTGACCCGCTGATGCTTCGACGTGGGCACGAGCGGGATGCCTGCGGCCTCCGCCGCGGCCAGGTGCGGCCAGAGCAGCGCGGAGTCGATGCCGTCGAGCGCGATCCACTCCCCCGTGCCGCCGTACGAACCTGGCGCGCGGGTGCCCAGCGCGAGGTTCGCGAGGTCGGCGAACCAGCGGGCGTGCGCACGATCGAACGAGGCGCTCGGCCGCCGCACCGCATCCCACGTCGCGTCGCCCTTGATCCACGCGCCCGTGCTGCGGCTGCGCACGAGCGGGCGGATGGCGAGGGTCAGGTCGTCCTGCCGTGCCGAGAGCGCACGCGGCAGGACCGTCTCGACGCGACGCGGCGCCCACGAGCGGTCGTGGTAGGGGCTGCGCTGGCGCAGCTCGACACCGAGTGCGAGCGGAGGCGCTTCCTGCCCCTGCTGCCCGTCGGCGAGGAGAGCGCGCCACGTGAGCTCGGGCTGCCGCGGCGCCGCGCGGCCGTTCGACGGCGACACGGCACGCGGCGCCGCATCCGGCCGGGGTGCAGCGGTCGCGTGCGGGTGGGCGGGATCGAGGTACGGCGCCGGCACGTCATCCATCCTCCCAGCCGGGTGCGACAGCGGGACTACGCGCCGACGACCTCGACGTCCATGGCGCGCGCGACCTGCGCGAGACGGCTGTCGAACGTTGCGAGCGTGGCACCCTGCTCCAGCGCGGTGGCGAGCACGCAGCAGTCGGGGATCTTCAACGATGTGGTCGCTCGCAGACGCGCCAGAACCAGCGGCTCGTCGGCAGCTGGCCGCAGCCTCTCGATTCCGAGTCGCTCGAAGGTCTGCAAAACGTCCGATTCGAGACCCGTGCGCACCGGACCGACCAAGCTCTCCGCGAGAGTCATCGGGTGGACGAGGAGATCATCCTCACTGTCGAGGATCTCGAAGGCGCGCTCCCCGTGAACCTCCTCTTCTGCCAGGTGTGCAATGAGCACGCTCGCGTCGAGGACGATCAATCCGGCCAGTCCTTCCGCAACTCTTCCAGATAGCCGGGAGGATAGGCATCCGCAAACGTGCCGCGAGACTCCAGCAGCGCCTTACCACCGCCCGCAGCGGTGGTACATGACTCACGAGGCGCGGACGATGCGGCCCAGCACCCCGTGGATGAAGGCCCCCGAGTCGTC
>JASGDZ010000151.1:0-3703 GCA_047606835.1 Microbacterium sp.
CCTGGTCGCGACGGCCGCACCGACGGGCTGCGCTCGTGCATCCCCACGCACTCCGAGACAGCTCGTCGCGCGTCAGGCGGCGGCGCGGCGCAGTCGTTCCAGAAGCGCCGGCCCGAACCGGACGGACAGCGGGTGCGACGCCATGAACGACGGTGTAGCGCTTGCGCTACGCGCTCACGCGTGCCGGTCGAGGAACGCGTAGACTTCGCCGTCGTCGACTCCCGGGAACGCGCCGCGCGGCAGGGGCGAGAACATCTGCATGTGCACGCGGGCGCTCGGCCACGCCTTGCCCTCCCACCGCTGGGCGACGTCGGGGGAGGGTCGGCGGCAGCACGCGTCGTCGGGGCACGTCGACACCGCCCGCTTGTGCGTCTCGCGGCCGCGGAACCACCGCGCGTCGTCGAACGGCACGCCCACGGTGATGGAGAACTCGCCGGCGGAGGTCGTCCCCGTCTGCGTCGAGCACCAGAACGACCCGGCCGGGGTGTCGGTGTACTGGTAGTGCTCGGTGGTGCGGTTCTGCTCCTCGAAGGCCGAGCGTGCGAGGAACCGACGGCACACGATCTGCCCCTCGATCGCGCCGGTGACGTCCATCGGCAGCGGCAGGTCGTCGTTCTCGTAGACGCGGTTGACGGCGCCTGCCCCGTCCACCCGCAGGAAGTGCAGCGGGATGCCGAGGTGCCGCGTCAGCAGGTTCGTCATCCGCATCCCCGCCGCTTCGTGCGTCACCCCGAACGCGTCGCGGAAGTCCTCGACCGCGAGGTTGCGGTCTTTCTTCGCCTGCTGCAGGAACGCGACCGACGCGGACTCGGGCATGAGGCAGCAGGCCGCGTAGTAGTTGATCTCGAGCCGCTGCCGCAGGAAGTCGGCGTAGTCCTCGGGCGGCCGGTGCTCGAGCAGCCGGTGCGCCATGGCCTGCAGCGCCATCGACCGCAGTCCGTGACCGCCCGGGATCGACGCCGGCGGCAGATAGATGCGGCCGTGCTCGAAGTCGGTCACCGAACGGGCGGAGTGGGGGAGGTCGTTGACGTAGATCAGCTCGAAGCCCAGCTGCTCGGCCATGACGCTCACCGTGCGGTGGGTGAGGGCGCCCGCCACGTGTCCCGCGGCGCGCAGCTGCTTCTCGGCGAGCTTCTCGATGTCGGGCAGGTAGTTGTCGTGCGCGCGCATGTTCAGGCGCAGCTCGGTGTTCGCGCGGCGTGCCTCCTCGGGCGTCGCGATCGCCTCGCGCTCGCGCCGCTGCAGCTCGCGGTGGAGTCCGAGGATCGACTCGATCGTCTCGTCGGGCATCCCCTTGGTGACCCGCACCGGGGCGATCCCGAGCCGCTGGAACACGGGGCTCGACTGCGCCCGCTCGAGCTCGATCTGCAGCGCTGCGCGGCGGTTGGGGGGCTCGGTCGAGAGGAGGTCGCCGACATCCGTCCCCGTCGCGTCCGCGATCGCCTGCAGCAGGGACAGCTTCGGCTCGCGCTTGCCGTTCTCGATGAGGCTCAGCTGGCTGCCCGCGACGCCCACCCGCGCACCCAGGTCGTCGAGCGTGAACCCGGCCCGCAGCCGGTGATGGCGGACGCGGTGACCCAGGGTGGTGAGTTCGATCGCGGCGCCCGGCACTCCTTGAGCATATCGAAAGAATCAAACTTCTTTGCGTCGTCATCTCGTGCCGGCGGGGAGCGTGGCGCGCCATCGTGGACACGCACGCCCCGCACGTTGAGCCACGAAGGAACGACATGGCCCTGGCAGAGATCCTCGTCCACCCCGCGTCCGCGCACCCCGATGCGAGCCGCACGATCGGCGCCCGCCCCGCGGTGGAGGGTCCAGGAATGGACGACCTGGCCGCATGGGTGGACGAGATCGCCGCGCTCACGCAGCCCGACCGCATCCACTGGGTCGGCGGCTCTCGCGCCGAGAACGACACGCTGCTGCGCCGGCTGGTGGACGACGGCACGCTCATCAAGCTCAACCCCGAGTGGCGCCCAGGCTCGTACCTCGCCCGCTCGCACCCGAGCGACGTCGCCCGCACGGAGGCGCGCACCTTCATCGCGTCCGAGCGCCGGGAGGACGCCGGCCCCACGAACAACTGGGCCGACCCGGCCACGATGCGCGCGACGCTGCAGCCCCTCTTCGCCGGCTCGATGCGCGGGCGCACGATGTACGTCGTGCCGTTCTCGATGGGCGCCGTCGGCGGCCCGCTGTCGCACATCGGCGTGCAGCTCACCGACAGCGCGTACGCCGTGGCATCCATCGGCATCATGACGCGCGTCGGCGACGAGGTGACGGCGCTCATCGCGCAGGGCGCGCCGTGGGTGAAGACCGTGCACTCCGTGGGTGCGCCGCTGCGACCGGGCGAGCGGGATGTCGCGTGGCCCTGCAGCGACGAGAAGTACATCGTGCACTACCCCGACACGCTCGAGGTGTGGTCGTTCGGCTCGGGCTACGGCGGCAACGCGATCCTCGCCAAGAAGTGCTTCGCGCTGCGCATCGCGTCGGTGATCGGCCGGGACGAGGGATGGCTCGCCGAGCACATGCTCCTCATCCGCCTCGTCTCGCCCGAGGGCAGGGCCTACCACATCGCGGCGGCGTTCCCGTCGGCGTGCGGCAAGACGAACCTCGCGATGCTGCGCCCGACGATCCCGGGGTGGCGCGTGGAGACGCTCGGCGACGACATCGCGTGGCTGCGCCCGGGCGACGACGGGCGGCTGTGGGCGATCAACCCCGAGGCGGGCTTCTTCGGCGTGGCGCCCGGCACCGGGGAGTCGACCAACGTCACGGCGGTCGAGACGGTGTGGGGCAACACGATCTTCACGAACGTCGCGCTGCGGCCCGACGGCGACGTGTGGTGGGAGGGCCTCACCGACGAGGCCCCGCCGCACCTGGTCGACTGGGAGGGAAGGCCGTGGACGCCGGCGTCCGGCCGGCCAGCGGCCCACCCGAACTCGCGCTTCACGGTGAGCGCCGCGCAGTGCCCGCAGATCGCGTCCGACTGGGACGCCCCCGAGGGCGTGCCGATCGACGCGATCCTGTTCGGCGGGCGCCGAGCCACGAACGTGCCGCTCGTCGTCGAGGCCACGGACTGGACGCACGGCGTGTTCCTGGGGTCGACGATCTCGTCGGAGCGCACCGCCGCCGCTGAGGGCACCGTCGGGGAGCTGCGCCGCGACCCGTTCGCGATGCTGCCGTTCTGCGGCTACAACATGGCCGACTACTTCGGGCACTGGCTCCGCGTGGGCCAGCGGCTGCGCTTCGACCGCGCGCCGCGCATCTTCCAGGTCAACTGGTTCCGCAAGGGCGCCGACGGGCGCTTCCTGTGGCCCGGCTTCGGCGACAACGCGCGCGTGCTGGAGTGGATCGTGCGGCGCATCGAGGGCCGCGTCGGCGTGGTGGACAGCCCCATCGGACGACTGCCGCACACCGGGGACCTCGACCTCGACGGGCTCGACGTGTCGGACGACGACCTCGCCGAGCTGTTCGCGATCGACCCGGCCACGTGGAGCGCGGAGGCCGACCTGACGCAGGAGTTCTACGACGGCTTCGGCGGCCGGGTGCCCGCGCCGCTGCAGGCCGAGCTGGCCGCGCTGCGCTACCGGCTCAACGTCGCCGCCCGTCGCTGACCCGACCCGGGCCGCCGAGACAGCTCGCTGCGCGACAGACGCACGTGCGTGTCACGCGCAACGGCCTTTCTCGGCACTGACCGGCATCCCTCGAC
>JASGDZ010000152.1:0-5248 GCA_047606835.1 Microbacterium sp.
CTCCGGGAAGTTGTTGGTGGCGTGCAGGCGCTCGATGGCCGCACGGCCCTCGCCGCGCCACATGAGGTCGTTCCACTCCGGGATGAGGTTGCCGAGCGGACAGCCCTTGTGGCAGAACGGGATGCCGCAGTCCATGCAGCGGCCCGCCTGCCGGCGCAGCACCGCGGCGTCGCCCGGCTCGTAGACCTCTTTCCAGTCCATGATGCGCACCGGCACGGGTCGCCGGGCGGGCAGCTCCCGCTCCGTGACCTTGAGAAAGCCCTTGGGATCAGCCACCGGTCACCTCCAGGATGCGGTTCCAGACGACATCCCCGTCGGGATCGAGTCCCTCCTCGACCGCCTCCTGGCGGGTCTGCAGCACGGCCGCGTAGTCGCGCGGCAGCACGCGGACGAAGTTCTCCGCCTCGTCCGCGAAGTCGTCGAGCAGGCGCCGGGCGAGTGCGGAGTCGGTCTCGGCGACGTGCTGCTCCAGCAGGTCGCGGAGGATCTCGACATCCCCCGAGCCGAGCTCGCGCAGCTCGAGCTCACCGGTCGCGAGCGCCTCGCGGTTCACGAGCGCGCGGTCGAGCCGGTAGACGTAGGCGGTGCCGCCCGACATCCCCGCCCCGAGGTTGCGGCCGGTCGCGCCCAGGATGACCGCGAGCCCGCCCGTCATGTACTCCAGGGCGTGATCGCCCACGCCTTCCACGACGGCGGTCGCGCCGGAGTTGCGCACGAAAAAGCGCTCGCCTACGACGCCGCGCAGGAACATCGTCCCCTGGGTCGCGCCGTAGCCGATGACGTTGCCGGCGATGACGTTCTGCGAAGCGTCGAACGTCGCCTGCCGCGGTGGGCGGATGACGATCTGCCCGCCGGAGAGCCCCTTGCCGACGTAGTCGTTCGAGTCGCCCTCCAGCCGCAGCGTGATGCCCGCGGGCAGGAACGCGCCGAACGACTGGCCGGCGGAGCCGGTGAGGTTCACGACGATCGACCCGGACCGCAGTCCGTTGGCCCCGTGGGCGAGGGTCACGCGGTTGCCGAGCATCGTGCCGACCGCGCGCGCGGTGTTGCGGATGGGCAGGTCGATCTCGATGTGGCCGCCGCGGGCGATGACGTCCTGCGCGCGTTCGATGAGCGGCACGTCGAAGTGCTTCTCCAGCTCGTGGTCCTGCTCGCGCTGATGGCGCCGCGGCTCGTCGTCGGCGAACCGCGGGCCCCGCAGGATCGGGGACAGGTCGAGCCCGCTCGCCTTCCAGTGCTCGATCGCGCCGTCCACGTCGAGCAGCTCGTTGTGCCCGACCGCCTCGTCGAGCGAGCGGAAGCCCAGCGCCGCCAGGTGCTCGCGCACCTCTTCGGCGAGGAACTCCATGAAGTTCACGACGAACTCCGGCTTGCCGCTGAACCGCGACCGCAGCACGGGGTTCTGCGTCGCGACGCCGACGGGGCACGTGTCGAGGTGGCACACCCGCATCATGATGCAGCCCTCCACGACCAGCGCCGTCGTCGCGAACCCGAACTCCTCGGCGCCCAGCAGCGCCGCGACGATCACGTCGCGGCCGGTCTTGAGCTGCCCGTCGGCCTGCACCACGACGCGGTCGCGCATGCCGTTGAGCATGAGGGTCTGCTGCGTCTCTGCGAGCCCCAGCTCCCACGGCGTGCCGGCGTGCTTGAGCGAGTTGAGCGGGCTGGCGCCGGTGCCGCCGTCGTGTCCGGAGACGAGGATGACGTCGGCGAGCGCCTTGGCCGTGCCCGCCGCGACCGCACCGATGCCCGACTGGCTGACGAGCTTCACGTGGATGCGGGCGCGCGGGTTCGCGCGCTTGAGGTCGAAGATGAGCTGCTTGAGGTCTTCGATCGAGTAGATGTCATGGTGAGGCGGAGGGGAGATGAGCCCCACGCCGGCGGTGCCGCCGCGCGTGCGCGCGATCCACGGGTACACCTTTCCCGGCGGCAGCTGGCCGCCCTCGCCGGGCTTGGCGCCCTGCGCGAGCTTGATCTGGATGTCGTCCGCGCCCGTGAGGTACATGCTGGTGACGCCGAAGCGGCCAGACGCGACCTGCTTGATCGCGCTGCGACGCTCGGGGTCGAGGAGCCGGTCGACATCCTCACCGCCCTCGCCGGTGTTCGACTTCGCGCCGAGGCGGTTCATCGCGATCGCGAGCGTCTCGTGCGCCTCCTTCGAGATCGAGCCGTAGCTCATCGCGCCGGTGGAGAAGCGCTTCACGATCTCCGACACCGGCTCGACCTCGTCCAGCGGCACCGGCGGGCGCACGCCCTCGCGCAGGCGGAACATGCCGCGCAGCGTCTTGAGCTCGCGCGCCTGGTCGTCGACGAGCCTCGTGTACTCGCGGAAGAGGTCGTAGCGCCGCGTGCGGGTGGAGTGCTGCAGCCGGAACACGGTCTCGGGGTTGAACAGGTGCGGAGCGCCATCCCGCCGCCACTGGTACTCGCCGCCGGTCCACAGCCGCTCGTGGGCGCGGGCGGCGGAGTCCTCCGGGTAGGCGAAGCCGTGCCGCACCTGGTTCTCGGCCTCGATCTCGGCGATGCCGATGCCGCCGATGCGCGACTCGGTGCCGGTGAAGTACGCGTCGATGAACTCCTGCGAGAGGCCGATCGCCTCGAACGCCTGAGCGCCGGCATACGAGGAGACCGTGGAGATGCCCATCTTCGACATGATCTTCAGGACGCCCTTGCCGAGCGCGTAGATGAGGTTTCTCACCGCCTTCTCCGGCGTCAGCCCGGTGATGAACCCCGCCCGCACGAGGTACTCGACGGTCTCCATCGCGAGGTACGGGTTCACGGCGGAGGCCCCGTACCCGATGAGGGTCGCGACGTGATGGACCTCGCGCACGTCGCCCGCCTCGACCACGAGCCCCACCTTCATGCGATTCTCGCGCCGGATGAGGTGGTGGTGGATCGCCGAAACCATGAGCAGCGACGGGATGGGAGCGAGGTCCTTGTTGGAGTCGCGATCCGACAGGATGAGGAACTCGACGCCCTCGTCGATGGCCCGGTCGACCTCGGCGCACATCTCGTCGAGCCGTGCCTTCAGGCTGCCGGAGCCCGAGTGCAGCTGGTACAGCCCGCGGATCGTCACCGACCGGCGGCCGGGCATGGTGCGGCCGATGTTCTGGATCTTCGCGAGCTCGTCGTTGTCGAGCACGGGGAAGTCGATCGTGATCTGCCGCGCGTGGTCGGGGCCCGCAGACAGCAGGTTCCGCTCCGGCCCGATGCCGCTGCGCAGGCTGGTCACGACCTCTTCGCGGATGGAGTCCAGCGGCGGGTTGGTGACCTGCGCGAACTGCTGCGTGAAGTAGTCGAAGAGGAGCCTCGGGCGCTCGCTGAGCACCGCGATCGGCGTGTCGCTGCCCATCGCCCCGAGGGGCTCGGCACCCGTCTGGCCCATCGGCGTGAGGAGGATGCGCACCTCCTCCTCGGTGTAGCCGAAGGTGCGCTGGCGGCGGGTGATCGACGCGATCGGGTGCACGATGTGCTCGCGCTCGGGCAGTTCCGACAGCGCGAGCTGCTGCCGCAGCCACAGCCCCCACGGTTCCAGGCCCGCGAGCTGCTGCTTGATCTCGTGGTCTTCGACGATGCGCCGCTGGGCGGTGTCGACGAGGAACATGCGCCCGGGGCGCAGGCGGCCGCGGCGCAGGATGCGCTCCGGCTCGATGTCGAGCACGCCGGTCTCGCTGCCGATCACGACGAGTCCGTCGGTGGTCTCGGTCCAGCGGCCGGGGCGCAGGCCGTTGCGGTCGAGCGTCGCACCCACGAGGGTGCCGTCGGTGAAGATGAGCGCCGCCGGGCCGTCCCACGGCTCCATCAGCATCGAGTGGTAGTCGTAGAACGCGCGCAGGTCGGGGCCGACGTCGGACTGCTTCTCGTACGCCTCCGGCACCATCATCATGATCGCGTGCGGCAGGCTGCGGCCGGTGAGGGTCAGCAGTTCCAGCACCTCGTCGAACGACGCCGAGTCGCTCGCGCCCTCGGTGCAGATGGGAAGGAGCGGGCGGATGTCTCCGATGAGCTCCGACTCCAGCTGGGACTGGCGCGCGCGCATCCAGTTCCGGTTGCCGCGCACGGTGTTGATCTCTCCGTTGTGCGCGAGCATGCGCAGCGGCTGCGCGAGCGGCCAGGAGGGGAACGTGTTCGTGGAGTAGCGCGAGTGCACCACCGCGAGTTCGGACACGAAGCGCTCGTCGGACAGATCGGGGTAGAACGGCTCGAGCTGCAGCGTCGTCACCATGCCCTTGTAGCCGAGGGTGCGACTCGACAGCGACACGAAGTAGGCGTCCAGCTCGCCCGCGGCGCGCTTGCGCAGCCGATACGTGCGGCGGTCGAGCGCGATGCCCGACAGCGCGGGCTCGGAGCCTGCGGCCGGCCGCGACACGAACAGCTGCTCGAAGGCGGGGCGCGCCTCGAAGGAGAGCTTTCCGAGGTGCTCGTCCACGGTGGGAACGGTGCGCCAGCCCAGGACGTGGAGGTTCTCGGATGCCGCGATCCGCTCGATGCCCGCCTTCTGCTCGGCGCGCGCCTCGCGGTCGAGCGGAAGGAACGCCAGCCCCGCGGCGTACTCGCCCACGGGGGGAAGCTCGAAGTCGACGACGGCGCGCAGGAAGGCGTCCGGCATCTGCGTCAGGATGCCCGCGCCGTCGCCCGTCCCCGCATCGGAGCCGATCGCACCGCGGTGCTCGAGGTTGCGCAGCGCGGTGAGGGCGAGGTCGATGATGTCGTGGCCCGGCACGCCGCGCAGGGTCGCCACCATGGCCAGTCCGCAGGCATCCTTCTCGAATGCCGGGCTGTACATGCCCTGCGGCTCGGGGAAGGCGCCGAACGACTGGTGCGGGGTGCGGCGAGGGCTCGATGCCATGCGTACCGTCCTCACGTTGATCGGCTGGGACGACATCGGCCCTAAGGGAGGTTCACTTCGTGGTGACTGCGCTTGTGGCTGCATCTGCACGGTCGCCGTCGCGGGTCTGGGCGCCGTCCGGCGGGTCGACCTCGGTCGCGGGCGGTTCGCTCACGTCCACGAAATCGTCGGCGCTCTGCGATTGTACAGCGCCCTCGGGCGTCCACTCCCGGCCGGGCACGTACGGCGACGGCTCCAGCCCCGGGTGACGACGTCTCTGCGCGACGAGGACGGCAAGCCCCAGCAGCACGCCCAGGATGGCCGCCCACACGTTGGAGCGCAGGCCCAGGAAGACCTCGCTCGGGTCGATGCGGATCGACTCCCACACGATGCGCCCCGCGCTGTACCAGACGAGGTAGA
>JASGDZ010000153.1:0-2553 GCA_047606835.1 Microbacterium sp.
ACGCTCCGGCCAGAGGGCCTCGCCGTGCTGCGGGCGGACCGCATCCGTGCGCTCGTGGACGTGTATCCCGGCGTGGAGCGCGAGGACGAGATGGTCGCGGCGTTCGACCACTGTCTGCACGGCAGGGGCGGAGCGGCGCCGTCGATCGACACCGCGATGCACGCGCTCGTGGACGCGGCGCACGTGGACCACCTGCATCCCGACTCGGGGATCGCGATCGCGACCGCCGTCGACGGCGAGGCGCTCACCGAGGCGATCTTCGGCGGCCGCGTCGTGTGGGTGCCGTGGCGGCGGCCCGGCTTCCAGCTCGGGCTCGACATCGCCCGGATCAAGCACCAGCACCCGGACGCGGTCGGCTGCATCCTCGGCGGACACGGCATCACGGCGTGGGGCGACACGTCGGACGAGGCCGAGCGCAACTCGCTGTGGATCATCGACACCGCGCAGCGGTACATCGACGAGCACGGCGCCGCGGAGCCGTTCGGTGCCGTGCGCGCCGGGTTCGAGGCGCTGCCGGACGCGCAGCGGCGGGCGAAGGCGGCGGCGCTGGCGCCGGCCATCCGCGGTCTCGCCTCCACCGACAGGCGCATGGTCGGGCACTTCACCGACACCCCCGCCGTGCTGGAGTTCCTCGCGTCGGAGAAGGCGCCGGCGCTCGCAGGCCTCGGAACGAGCTGCCCCGACCACTTCCTGCGCACGAAGGTCAAGCCGATGCTGCTCGACCTTCCCGCCGACGCGCCGGTGGACCGGGCGATCGCGCGGCTGAGAGAGCTGCACGAGCGGTACCGCGCCGACTACCGCGCCTACTACGAGCGGCACGCCGACGCCGACTCCCCGGCGATGCGCGGCGCGGATCCGCTCATCGTGCTCGTCCCGGGGGTCGGGATGTTCTCGTACGGCGCGAACAAGCAGACCGCCCGCGTCGCGGGGGAGTTCTACGTCAACGCGATCGGCGTCATGCGCGGCGCGGAGGCGCTGTCGGCCTATGCGCCGATCTCCGACGCCGAGAAGTTCCGCATCGAGTACTGGGCGCTGGAGGAGGCGAAGCTGCAGCGGCAGCCTGCGCCCCGGTCCCACCAGGGCCGCATCGCGTTCGTCACCGGCGCGGCCTCCGGCATCGGGCTCGCCACCGCGAAGCGCCTGGCCGCCGAGGGGGCGTGCGTCGCGATCGCCGACCTCGACCTCGCCAAGGCGCAGGCGGCGGCGGCCGAGCTCGGCGGCACGGACGTCGCGATCGGCGTCGCCGTGGACGTCGCCGACGCCGACGCCGTGCAGGCCGTGATCGATCGCACCGTGCTCGCGTTCGGCGGCGTCGACCTCGTCGTCAACAACGCGGGCCTGTCGCTGTCCAAGCCGCTGCTGGAGACCACGGAGGCGGACTGGGACCTGCAGCACGACGTCATGGCGAAGGGCTCGTTCCTGGTGTCGCGGTCAGCGGCGAAGGCGCTCATCGAGCAGGGGCTCGGCGGCGACATCGTCTACATCTCCTCGAAGAACAGCGTGTTCGCCGGCCCGAACAACATCGCCTACTCGGCGACCAAGGCCGACCAGGCCCACCAGGTGCGGCTGCTGGCCGTCGAGCTCGGCGCGCACGGCATCCGCGTGAACGGGGTCAACCCCGACGGCGTGGTGCGCGGCTCGGGCATCTTCGCCGCCGGGTGGGGCGCCGACCGCGCCGCCACGTACGGTGTCAAAGAGGAGGACCTCGGCCAGTTCTACGCGAACCGCACGATCCTGAAGCGCGAGGTCGTGCCGGAGAACGTCGCCGACGCCGTGTGCGTGCTGACCGGGCCGGAGCTCAGCCGCACGACCGGGCTGCACATCCCCGTCGACTCCGGCGTCGCGGCGGCCTTCCTGCGATGACCGCGACGACGGGCGCGGTCGCGGCGGTCGACCTCGGCGCGACGAGCGGGCGCGTCGTCCTCGGCCGCGTCGGCGTCGACACGCTCCAGGCCGCCGAGGTCGCGCGGTTCCCGAACGAGCCCGTGCGCACGACCGACGGGCTGCACTGGGACATCCTCTCCCTCCACGGCGCGGCCGTGCGCGGGCTGCGCGAGGCGTTCCGCGCCGAGCCCGGCATCGCGAGCATCGGCGTCGACTCGTGGGCCGTCGACTACGGCCTGCTGCGCGACGGGCGCCTGATCGGAAACCCGTTCCACTACCGCGACGAGCGCACCGGCCACGGCGTCGCCGCGGTGCACGCGCGTGTGCCGCACGCCGAGCTGTTCGCGCGCAACGGACTGCAGTTCCTCCCGTTCAACACGCTCTACCAGCTCGCCGCCGAGCCTTCGGCGATGCTCGCCTTCGCCGACACCGCACTGCTCGTCCCCGACCTCGTCGGATACTGGCTCACCGGGGTCGCCCGCACCGAGCTCACCAACGCGTCGACCACGGGTCTTCTCCGGGTGGGCGAGCGCGCGTGGGACGACGACCTGTTCGCCGCGCTCGCGCTGCCTGGCGGCATCCTCCCTGCGCTCATCGGCCCGGGCGAGCGCCTCGGCGGCCTGCGCCCCGAGGTGGCCGCGGCCCTCGGCGCGCCGGCGGGCACGCCCG
>JASGDZ010000154.1:0-9111 GCA_047606835.1 Microbacterium sp.
CTCGGGTGCCCCCGGCAGCCGCCGCACGAGCACGCCCAGCGCCAGCGCGGACGCCGCGCCGGCGATCGCCGACGGCAGCCAGCCGAGCGCCCCCGCGGACGCGCGCGTGGTCGCCGCGACGACGCCGACGAGGCCGACGAACAGCACGACGACGCGCCCCCACGGCGGCCGGCGGGCCTCCAGGATCCCTGCGAGCCCCGCGACCGCCAGCAGGACGACGCCGATCCCCACGAGCAGCGCGATCTTGTCCGCGGTGCCGAACAGCGAGATCGCGGTCTGCTTCGCCCACGGCGGCGCCAGGTCGATGAGCGCGCCGCCGATCGCCGCGAACGGGCTGCCCTGCGGCGCCAGGAGGCCGGCGGCCAGCTCGCCGAGCCCCGCGCCCAGGGCGACGGATGCCACGCCCGCCACCGTCTCGGCGAGCGTCGACCTGTCGTCGCGCGCGGGCGCATCCCTCACGCGGCCCAGCGTACGTCCGCACGCGCGCGCTGGCGAGCCGACCAGCTCGACCAGTCGTCCCAGTCGTCCCAGTCGACGGAGTACGTCCGCACGCGCGCGCTGGCGAGCCGGAATCCGAAACACCGCCGCAACCTGCGCGCCACTAGAGTCGTGCGTATGGGCGACCTGTTCGACGGCTACGGCTCCACGCTCGCGCCACGCAAGACGGCGTCGGGCATCCCGGCCTTCGACGAGATGTTCGGCGCACCCGCGAACCCCGGCGAGCCCGCCGAGTCGCGCGAGAGCTACCGCGAGCTGTACCACACGCTCGCGCGCATGACGCAGGAGGAGCTGCGCGGCCGGGCCGACTCGCTCGCCAGCTCGTATCTCGCGCAGGGCGTGACGTTCGACTTCGCCGGCGAGGAGCGGCCCTTCCCGCTCGACGCCGTGCCGCGCATCATCGCCTACGACGAGTGGTCGCGCGTCGAGGCGGGCGTCAAGCAGCGGGTGCGCGCCCTGGAGGCGTTCCTCGACGACGCGTACGGCCGCCAGCACTGCGTGCGCGACGGCGTGATCCCCGCCCAGCTCATCGCGTCGTCGCAGTACTTCTACCGGCAGGCGGCCGGCATCCGCAGCGCGAACGGCGTGCGCATCCAGGTGTCGGGGATCGACCTCATCCGCGACGAGCACGGCGAGATGCGCGTGCTGGAGGACAACGTGCGCGTGCCCTCGGGCGTGAGCTACGTCATCTCCAACCGGCGGGTGATGGCCCAGACGCTTCCTGAGCTGTTCCTGTCGATGCGGGTGCGCCCGGTCGGCGACTACCCGAACAAGCTGCTCGCTGCCCTGCGCGCGTCGGCCCCGCCCGGCATCGAGGACCCGAACGTCGTGGTGCTGACGCCCGGGGTCTACAACTCCGCGTACTTCGAGCACACCCTGCTCGCGCGGCTGATGGGCGTGGAGCTCGTGGAGGGACGCGACCTGCTGTGCGCGGGCGGCAAGGTCTTCATGCGCACGACCCGCGGCCCCCGGCGCGTCGACGTCATCTACCGCCGGGTCGACGACGACTTCCTCGACCCGCTGCAGTTCCGCGCCGACTCGATGCTCGGCGCCCCTGGGCTCATGCTCGCCGCGCGCCTGGGCAACGTCACGATCGCCAACGCGGTCGGAAACGGCGTCGCCGACGACAAGCTGCTCTACACGTACGTGCCCGACCTCATCCGCTACTACCTCTCCGAGGAGCCGATCCTCAAGAACGTCGACACGTGGCGGCTGGAGGATCCCGGTGCGCTGGAGGAGGTGCTCGACCGCCTGCACGAGCTCGTCGTCAAGCCCGTCGACGGCTCGGGCGGCAAGGGCCTCGTGGTGGGGCCGGACGCCTCCCGCGCCGAGCTGGACGCGCTGCGCGCTCGGCTGCTCGCCGACCCGCGCGGCTGGATCGCCCAGCCGGTCGTCATGCTGTCGACGATCCCGACGCTCGTGGAGGACGGGATGCGGCCGCGCCACGCCGATCTGCGCCCGTTCGCGGTCAACGACGGCGACGACGTGTGGGTGCTGCCGGGCGGACTCACGCGCGTCGCGCTGCCCGAGGGGCAGCTCGTCGTGAACTCCAGTCAGGGCGGCGGCTCGAAGGACACCTGGATCGTCGGAGGCTCCGCGCCCGGCCGCGCGGAGTACGCGCAGGCGGTCGGCATCGCCGCCGAGGACGAGGCGGTGACCTCGGCCATCCCGATCATCTACGACCACCAGCGCGCGCAGGCGCACTCTCCGCTCGACGGCCCGCACGCGCGCGGCGCGCAGCAGCAACAGCAGCAGCAGGGTCTCGATACACCGGCCTGCGGCCGGCACGCGACCACCGGACAGGGCGTTTCGTCTCGTCGCTTCGCTCCTCGCTCAACGGCCGTTGAGCGAGCGGAGCGAGACGAAACGCAGCGATCTCGGAGGGATGGTGATCCCGCATGCTGAGCCGCATCGCTGCCCTTCGATACGCGCCCTGCGGGCGCTGCTCAGGAACCGGAGAGGACGGCTCATGCTGAGCCGCATCGCTGAATCGCTGTTCTGGATCGGCCGCTACATCGAGCGGTCCGACGGCACCGCGCGCATCCTCGACGTGCATCTCCAGCTGCTCCTGGAGGACCCGTGGATCGACGAGGACACCGCGTGCCGCTCGCTCCTGAGCGTCATGGGCTCGTTCCCGCCCCCCGACCTCGACGCGGTGCGCCGGGAGGACGTGCTCGCCCGGCTCGCGGTGGACCGCACGAACCCGTCGAGCATCGCGTACGCGCTGGCGTCCGCCCGCGAGAACGCCCGCAGGGCCCGCGAGATCGTGAGCACCGAGCTGTGGGAGACGCTCAACACGACGAACGCGCGGATGCCTCGGCGGCTGCGCACCGAGAAGGTGCACGAGTTCTTCCAGTGGGTGCGCGAGCGCGCCGCGCTCGCGGTGGGGCTCGTCGACTCGTCCACGAGCCGCGACGAGGCGTGGCAGTTCTTCTCGCTCGGCCGCAGCATCGAGCGCGCCGACATGACGGCGCGGCTGCTCGCGACGCGGTCGCTGACCGAGGCATCCGGACCGTCGTGGACGACCATCCTGCGCTCGTGCGGCGCCTACGAGGCGTACCTGCGCACCTATCGCGGCACGCCGAGCGCGAGCAACGCGGCCGAGTTCCTGCTGCTGGACCGGCTGTTCCCGCGGTCCATCGTGTACTCGGTGTCTCGGGCCGAGGACTGCATGAGCGCGATCGACCCGCGCGCGGACCGCGTCGGGCACTCCAACCAGGTGCTGCGGGCGCTCGGACGCATCCGCAACGAGCTGGAGTACTCGCCGATCGGCGAGATCCTGAGCGAGCTGCCCGAGCACATGGAGAACGTGCAGGAGGTGACGCGGGAGGCGTCCGAGGCCATCCGTCAGCGCTTCTTCCCGACGCACGCCGAGCCGAGCTGGATCGGAGAGATCTCATGACCCTTCGATGGGCTCAGGGACCGGGGCGTCGTCCCCGCGGGCAGGAACGACAGATATGAAGAGACTCCGCATCGAGCACGCCACCGGGTTCAGCTACGAGGGGGACGTGTCGGCGTCGTACAACGAGGCGCGCATGCTCCCGAGCTCGAACGACGGTCAGTTCGTGCTCAGCTCGTCGCTGGAGATCGAGCCGTCGAGCGCCGTCAGCTCGTACGTCGACTACTTCGGCACGCGCGTGAGCAGTTTCGACGTGCTGTCCCCGCACCGCGAGCTGCGCATCACGGCGCGCAGTCTCGTCGAGGTGCGGCCTCGCCCGCTCCAGCACGTCGAGCTCACGTGGGAGCGCCTCGCGGCCGAGGCCATGCGCACGATCGAGACGGTCGAGCAGCTCGGCCAGTCGGCGTTCACGGCGCCGCATCCCGAGGTCGCCGAGCTGGCCAGGGCGATCGCCGCGCAGCACGAGCAGCCGGGGCCCGCGGCGCACGCGATCGCGATGGCGGTCGGCGACGCCGTGGAGTACGTGCAGGGGGTGACCGGCGTGCACTCCACGGGCGGCGAGGCGTGGGACGCGCGCAAGGGCGTGTGTCAGGACATCGCGCACATCACCCTGGGCGCGCTGCGCGCGGTCGGCATCCCGGCCAGGTACGTGTCGGGCTACCTGCACCCTGACCCCAACGCCGAGGTCGGCGTGCCCGTGGCGGGGGAGTCGCACGCGTGGGTGGAGTGGTTCGTCGGCGACTGGTGGGGGTTCGACCCGACCAACAACGCCGAGATCGGCGACCGGCACGTGCTCGTCGGCCGCGGCCGCGACTACAGCGACGTGCCGCCGCTGCGCGGCGTGTACGCCGGCCCGTTCTCGTCCGCCCTGCACGTGAAGGTGACGATCACGAGAGAGGCGTGAGCCTCCCGCATGGTCGTCGGATCGGTTCCTGAGCGGGCGCGAAGCGCCGTATCGAAGGACGATCACGAGAGAGGCGTGAGCTATGCCGCGCCGGTCATGCCCCGCGGCGGCAGGGGCAGGCGGATCGGCGTCGTCTGGGCGACCTCGTCGCTGAACTCCGCCGGATCCGGGGCGATGACCCGCATCGGCACCGTCTCGTCGAGCGTGAGCCGGAAGCGCTTCGTCTCGTGCCGGTGCACGCGGTGGGATGCCAGCAGCCACCCGCAGCCCACGGCGCACGCCACGAGCCCGGCGGCCGCGCCCACGAGTATGGCGACGCGGGGCCCGTAGGTTGCGGCGACCCACCCCACGATTGGCGCGCCGATCGGCGTCCCGCCCATGATGACCGCCATGTAGAGCGCGATCACCCGCCCGCGCAGGGCCGGGTCGGTGGTGGTCTGCACGTAGCCGTTCGCGGTGGTCAGCGAGCTCACGACCGCGAACCCGATGAAGACGAGGGTGAACGCGTAGAGCCAGTACGTCGGCATGAGCGCCGACACGACCGACACGACGCCGAACGCGCCGACCGACGCGATGACCACGCGGATGCGGGCGCGATCGCGTCGTGCGGCCAGCAGCGCCCCCACGAGCGAGCCGATCGCGAGGATCGAGCTGAGCACGCCGTAGCCGTCGGCATCCTGCCCGAACTCGAGCGCCATCGTGGAGGCGAAGATCGGGAAGTTCATGCCGAAGGCGCCGAGGATGAACACCATGACGAACGTCACGACGAGGTCGGGGCGCTTCGCGACGTAGCGGAAGCCGTCGGCCAGGCGGGCGGCGCCGGACGCCTTGGCCCGGGGCAGGAGCTCGGCAGGGCGGATGAGCGAGAGCGCGATCATCATCCCGAGGAACGTGACCGCGTTGACGAGGAACACCCAGCCGCTTCCGACGGCGACGATCGTGACGCCGGCCAGAGCCGGCCCGATCATGCGGGCGCCGTTGAACGACGCGGCGTTGAGCGCGACCGCGTTCGAGGCGTACTCGCGGGTCACCAGATCGGAGACGAACGCCTGCCTGGCCGGGTTGTCGAACGCGACGACGATGCCCATGACGAGGGCGAATCCGTACATCAGCGGCAGCGTCATGGCGCCGGCGAGCAGGAGCACGCCCATCGCGATCGACAGCAGCATGAGCACGCCCTGCGTGACGAACAGCAGCGTGCGGCGGTCGAAGCGGTCGGCGACCCAGCCGGTGACGCTCACGAGCAGCAGCGGCGGCCCGAACTGCAGCGCCATCGTGATGCCCATCGCGGTCGCGTCGTTGTCGGTCAGCGCGGTGAGCACGACCCAGCTCTGCGCGGTGGACTGCATCCACGCGCCGAGGTTCGACACGAGCGCGCCGACGAACCAGACGCGGTAGTTGAAGGCGCTGAAGCTGCGGAACATGGCTGTCACAGGTCGGCCACCGTCCGCATGATGGCCGCGGCCCGGTGCAGGATGCCGCGCTCGTCGGCGTCGAGCCCGCTCAGCGCGTCCTCCAGCCACGCGTCGCGACGGCGCACGGTCTCGTCGACGATCTCCCGGCCGGCGGGGGTGAGCGCGATGTTGACCTTGCGGCGGTCGGCGTCGTCGGCGGTGCGGGTGAGCCATCCGGAGTCCTCCAGGCAGTTCACCGTGCGGTTCATCGACGGCGCCGTGACGCGCTCGCGCTCGGCGAGCTCGCTCAGCGTGTGCGGTCCGTGCACCTTGAGGCTGGCGAGCACGGCGAACTGCCCGTCGCTCATCGAGTCGACGGCGCGCTGCGCGCGCAGGCGCCGCGCGAGGCGGAACGTCGCCATGCGCAGGTCGGACGCCTCGGCGGCGAGCGCAGGATCGGGGATGTCGGGCACAAATGCTTAGCATAGCTCATTAGCTCTGCTAAGCGCATTCGCTCGGTCGGATGTCGGAGAGTGGCCCGGATGTCGGAGGCTCGTCGCCGAATCGTCCGACATGCGCGCGGTTCTCCGACGTTCGCGGGGGCGCGCGGGTCAGGCCGCGCGGGGGCTCGGGTCAGGCCTCGCGGTGGGCGCGGTAGTACTCCAGCAGCGCGCGGGTCGAGGCATCCTGCGCGGCCAGGGCCTCCTCGTCGCCCTCGATCGCGGGCGCGATCTGCAGCGCGAGCTGCTTGCCGAGCTCGACGCCCCACTGGTCGAACGAGTTGATGCCCCAGATCGTTCCCTGCACGAACGTGATGTGCTCGTACAGCGCGACGAGCTCGCCGAGCACCCGCGGGGTGAGCGACGGCGCGAAGATCGACGTCGTCGGGCGGTTGCCCGCGAACGTGCGTGCCGCCACGAGCGGTCCCGTGGTGCCCTCGGCCTCGACCTCCGCCGCGGTCTTGCCGAACGCGAGCGCCTTCGTCTGGGCGAGGAAGTTCGCCAGGAACAGCCCGTGCACGTCGCGCCCGCCGTCGCGCAGCGGGTACGCGGGGTTCACGAACGCGATGAAGTCGGCCGGCACGAGGCGCGTCCCCTGGTGGATGAGCTGGTAGAACGCATGCTGCCCGTTCGTGCCCGGCTCGCCCCAGAACACCTCGCCGGTGTCGGTGGTGACCGGAGTGCCGTCCCAGCGCACCGACTTGCCGTTGGACTCCATCGTCAGCTGCTGCAGGTACGCCGGGAAGCGGTGCAGCTGCTGGGCGTAGGGCAGCACGGCGTGCGACTGCGCGCCGAGGAGGTTCGAGTACCACACGTTGAGCAGGCCCATCAGCACCGGCACGTTGCGCTCCAGCGGCACGGTCGCGACGTGCTCGTCGACCGCGTGGAACCCGGCCAGCAGCTCGCGGAACGCCTCGGGCCCGAGCGCGATCACCAGCGACAGCCCGATCGCGGAGTCGACCGAGTAGCGCCCGCCCACCCAGTCCCAGAACCCGAACGCGTTCGCCGGGTCGATGCCGAACGCCGCGACCCGGTCGAGCGCCGTCGACACCGCGACGAAGTGGTGCGCGACGGCGGTGTCGCGGGTCGACTCCGGCAGGCCCGCGAGCAGCCAGTCGCGCGCGAGGCGGGCGTTGGTGAGCGTCTCCAGCGTCGTGAACGTCTTGGACGCCACGATGAACAGCGTCGTCGCGGGGTCGAGGTCGGCGGTCTTCTGCGCCACGTCGGTGGGATCGATGTTCGACACGAACCTGGCCTCTATGCCGCTATCGGCATACGATCTCAGCGCTTCGTAGATCATCACAGGGCCGAGGTCGGAGCCGCCGATCCCGATGTTCACCACCGTCTTGACGGGCTCGCCGGTCGCTCCGCGCCACTGCCCCGAGCGCACGCGCTCGGCGAACGCCGACATCGCGTCGAGCACGTGCTGCACGTCGCCGTCGACATCCTGCCCGTCCACGACGAGCGCCGGGGAGGCGCCCGCCGGGCGGCGCAGCGCCGTGTGCAGCACGGCGCGGTCCTCGCTCGTGTTGAGGTGCTCGCCCGCCAGCATCGCCGCATAGCGCTCGGCGACGCCGGTCTGCTCTGCGAGCTCGACGAGCGAGGCGAGGATGTCGTCGGTGACGAGGTTCTTCGACAGGTCGACGCGCAGGTCGGCGAGCTGGTGCGACATCCGCTCGACCCGGCCTGGGTCGTCGGCGAACCAGCCGCGCAGGTCGGGCGCGAAACCGTCGCGGCGGGCCTGGAGGTCGGCCCAGGCGGGTGTGGACGTGGGATCGATGGGTGCTGCCATGCGTTCACGCTAGCGGGCGCCGGCCCGCTGTCGAAGGGCTTTCCCTCTCGCCGCCGTCGATGCACAGGTGCGTGTGCGTCGCGGCGAGGGGTCGCGCCGCCGCAGCAGCACGCGCTGCACGAGCGTCCATGCGACCGTGACGAGCAGGCAGATGCCCGCGGCCAGCGGCACGAACAGCGCGGACGCGGCGGTGCCCGACGGCAGCATGTCGGCGAGCCGCGCGCCCACCCGCGTCGCCGCGGAGTCGTCGGCCGGGCCGGCTGGACTCAGTCCGGCACGACGACTGCGCGCGTGTCGTCGGCGGCGCGCCAGGCCTCGTCGACGCGCGACAGCGGATACGCCGTGTAGGGCACGTGCACCGCGCCCGCGGCGAGCTGCTCGAGGAACGCAGGCAGCCGGGTGAGGATGTCGGCGACCGCCGTGCCGCCGAGGCCGCTGCCGCTGACGACGAGGTTGCGGCTGCGCAGCAGCGCCCCGGGCAGGCGCGCATCCTCGCCCGCCGTCGTGCCGACCTGCACGTACTCGACGTCGTAGCCGTCGACGTCGAGGGACGGATGTCCCAGCGCCCGGAACGTCGATCCCGCGACGGGGCCCCACAGGAAGTCGATGACGGTGCTCGGCGCCCGGCCGTCGAGTGCGGCGACCAGGTCGCGCTCGGTCGCCTCGGGGTCGGTTCCGAGCACCACGGTGCGAAGGACGCGGTGCTCGCCTGTGCGGTCGCGGCCGAGCCCGGCGTTGTGGTCGGTGGCGGTGGCGGTGGCGTGATCGGTGTTGTGCTCGGTGCTGGGCCTGGTGTCGGTGTCGTGCTCGGTGGCGTGCCTGGTGTCCGTGTCGTGCTCGGTGCCGCGCCTGGTGTCCGTGTCGTGCTCGGTGCCGGGCCTGGTGTCGGTGCCGGGCCTGGTGTCGGCGTCGTGCCTGGCGTCCGTGTCGTGCTCGGTGGCGTGCCTGGTGTCCGTGTCGTGCTCGGTGTCGTGCCTGGTGTCGGTGCCGGGCCTGGTGTCGGCGTCGTGCTGGGTGTTGCGCTCGGTGCTGCGCTCGCGGAGCGCGGCGAGCCGGGCCGCGTCGCGCCCCACGGCGACGACGCCCGTCGCTCCCAGGGCGTACGCGTTGTCGATGGCGATGCC
>JASGDZ010000155.1:0-2690 GCA_047606835.1 Microbacterium sp.
GGATGCCGGCGCGGCCCTCACCCGGCTCGTCGCCGCGGCCGACAAGGCCGGTGCCGGAGAGCTCGCCATCACGAGCGGCTACCGCTCGTACGACAACCAGGCGCTCCAGTACTCGGGGCGCGTCGCCGCGCTGGGTCGCACCGAAGCCGACGCGCTGAGCGCGCGGCCGGGCTTCAGCGAGCACCAGTCGGGCCTGGCCGCCGACCTGGTCGCGTGCGACGGCGGCTGCGGCAGCGTCGAGCAGCTGGGGTCGACGGCGCAGGGCCGGTGGCTGGCGAAGAACGCGTGGCGCTACGGCTTCATCGTGCGCTACGAGAAGGGCGCGACCGACACCACGGGGTACAGCCCCGAGCCGTGGCACATCCGCTACATCGGGGTGGCGCTCGCGACGGCCTACCACGACGGCGGATACCACACGCTCGAGGACTTCTGGGGGCTGCCGGCGGCGCCGGACTACGTCGGAGACTGAGTGCCACGGGCGGTGAGACTCGGTATCCTGATGCGTGGGATGCAGTCTCACCGACGAGAGGACACGCGATGGAACGCGACATCTACGACGAGGACCACGCGGCGTTCCGCGACCTCGTGAAGGATTTCTGCAAGCGCTACGTCACGAACGAGTCGATCGAGCGCTGGGACGCCGACGGCGAGGTCGACCGGGCCACGATGCGCGCCGCGGGCGAAGCCGGCATCCTGGGTCTGTCCGTCCCCGACGAGTTCGGCGGGGCCGGGATGCTGCAGGACTACCGCTTCCGCACGATCGTCAACGAGGAGGTGATCGCCGCGGGTGCGGGGTCTCTGGCGGGTGCCCTCGGCATCCAGGACGACCTGGCCGTGCCGTACCTCGTGCACATGGGCACCGAGGAGCAGAAGGCGACGTGGCTGCCGCGCATGGCCACCGGCGAGGTGCTCGGCGCGCTCGCGATGACCGAGCCCGGCGCGGGCAGCGACCTGCGCGGCATCAAGACCACCGCCAAGAAGGTCGACGGCGGCTACGTCGTCAACGGCGCCAAGACGTTCATCTCGTCGGGCAAGACCGCCGACATCGTGGTCACGTTCGTGAAGACCGGCGAGGGCACCAGGCCGGATGCCTTCAGCATCGTCGTCGTCGAGAACGGCGCAGAGGGCTTCGACCACGGCAAGAAGCTGCACAAGATGGGCTTCCACGGGCACGACACCGCCGAGCTCTCGTTCAGCGACGTGTTCGTGCCGGAGGAGAACCTCATCGGCGGCGTCGAGGGCCGCGGGTTCGTGCAGCTCATGATGAACCTGCCGCTGGAGCGGCTGTCGATCGGCGTCGCCGCAGCCGCGGCCGCGCAGGCCGGCTTCGACTGGACCGTCGCGTACACGAAGGAGCGCGAGGCGTTCGGCGAGCGTGTCATCGACTTCCAGAACACCCGCTTCCAGCTGGCGACGGTGTCGGCGAGCGTCGAGGCGCTGTGGGCGTACACCGACCGCGTGCTGCGCGCGTACCGCGACGCGAAGCTGTCGGCGGAGGAGGCGGCGAAGTTCAAGTTCTGGGCCACCGAGCAGGAGTGGGACGTGCTCGATCGCTGCGTCCAGCTCTTCGGCGGCTACGGCTACATCACCGAGTATCCGATCGCCCGTGCGTTCCTCGACGCGCGCGTGCACCGCATCTACGGCGGCACGAACGAGATCATGCGCGACATCGTCTCGCGTCAGATCGCGGGCAAGCGCTGACGGCGCCCGGTCTCGATACGCCGCCTCAACCACCGCTGGGGCCCTCACGGTCGCCCGGTGGTCGAGTGCCCGCGCGCAGCGCGGGCGTATCGAAACTCGATGACCGATCAGTAGCAAGGATATTCCTACCGAGGTAGGATGTCGGAGTGCCCCATCTGAAGGTCAGTCTCAGCCTCAGCGACGACGATCTCGCGTTCCTCGACCGGGAGGCGCTGGCCGGGCACTACGCCTCGCGCTCGGCGGCGGTCCAGGACGCCGTCCGGCTGCTGCGCGAGAGCCGCCTGGCGGATTCCTACGCCGAGGCGTACGGGGAGTGGGACGACGCGGAGTGGGACCAGGCCTCGGCGGACGGGCTCACGAGCGCGTGAACACCGTGCCCCTGCTGCGCCGCGGGCTGATCGTGCTCGTCTCGCTCGACCCGAGCGTCGGCTCTGAGGCGGCGAAGACGCGCCCGGCCGTGATCGTCAGCAACAACACCGCCAATACGGCGGCGATGCGCAGCGAGCGAGCGACCGTGACGGTCGTGCCCGTGACATCCAACACCGCGTGGGTCCACCCGTTCCAGGTTCTGCTGCCGGCTATGGAGACAGGTCTGGAACTCGACGGCAAGGCGCAGGCCGAGCAGGTCCGCACGATCGCGGTCGCGCGGATCGTGCGACCGGTCGGCTGGGTGCCCGCAGAGCTGATGGGCGCCGTCGACGAGGCGCTGCGCATCCACCTCGCGCTCTGAGCCCACGGCGTGCGAGCGGCTCGCGCAGAACGGTCAGGAAGCGCCGAGGCGCCACCAGAAGAGCGCGGCGGACACCGCCCAGAACAGCACGGCGAACACGACGTCGCGCGTGCGGAACGGCACCGGGTAGCGCTCCGTGCGGGTGGGGTGGGCGCCGAAGGCGCGGGCATCCATCGCCAGCGCGACGCGCTCCGCGTGCCGGATCGCCCCGGCCAGCAGCGGCACGACGTACCCGGCGCCGCGCGCGACGGCGGCGAAC
>JASGDZ010000156.1:0-9741 GCA_047606835.1 Microbacterium sp.
ACTGGACCCCCCCCGCTTCGCGGAAGGTCAGGAGCTGGTCCCGGTAGTAGGCATACTGGCGCCGCCGAGCCTCCAGCTCCGCCTCCAGCTCCGCCTCCAGCGTCTGGAACAAGTCGAGCACCCGAACGATCTCCCGCTGCACTTCGACCGGCGGAACGGGGATTTTGATCTTCGCGAGGCTGTCGCCGGCAAGACGGCGGACCTTCGCTCCCGTGATGTAGCGCTTCTTCTGGCCCTGAAACTGCTCAGACTGGAAGAAGTACGCGACATACTTCGGCTCCAGCGCGTGGCGGTAGATGAAGGCATCACCGCTCAGGGCGACCTCCGTATCACCGACCCAGGCGGTTGCCTTTCCCACCGCCTCGTCGTCTTCGCTCGTGGTCGCGATCAGCAGATCGCCAGGCTGCGCACGCCGAAGCTTCGCCGCGAATGCAGGGGAGACGAACGAAACGGTTTCGACCACCGACGTCCCATACGTCGTGTGAATCTGACCGTAGTGGATCGCCGGGAAGCCTTGGTCGCGCAGGTCGGACTTCTGCAAACCGTTCCCTCGGATGAACTCACCGCACTCTCCGAGCGCTTTGAATGGCACCCCGTCCGGGCACAGCTCGCGGATAAGGTCGTCGATGCGCCTCATGCGTCCTTCCCCTCGATCGCACGCTGCGCACGCTTGACCGACTCCAGGTACGCGCGTTCGACGGCATCGGGCTCCGCGTCGATCCGGGTGCGGTACTTCTCGTACTCGCCCTCCGCCTTCGTGACGGCCTGCCGGTGGCTGACGCTTCCCGCGTTCGAGAGCGTCGGCGCGTCCATCGCGGCGATGAGCCGGTCGAGGTGCGCGAGCCAGTCCCGCATGTAGGTGGGCTCGCGGTTCTGCGCCCGGAACTCGGCCGCGTCGAAGTAAGCGGAGACCAGCGTGTTCAGCTTCTTCAACTCGGACTCGTCGAGGTAGTTCTTCGCGACGGACACGTCCGACTTCCGCAGCCGCTCTCCCGCGAACGTCGTCAGGCCCATGTTCGGCTTCGCCGCGTCCGCACGCGAGACGATCACCTCGGCGGCGGTGTGGCCGTGCGCCGCGTAGTGGAGCTTGTTCTGCACCATCTTGAAGAACTCGGTGGTCTCCTCGGCCTTCGGGTCGTAGTCGAGGCTTGTCGCGTAGAGGTCGAGCACCTGCCGGTACAGCACCTTCTCGCTGGAGCGGATATCGCGGATGCGCTCCAGCAGCTCACGCCAGTAGCGGCCCCCGCCGAGTTCCTTCAACCGCTCGTCGTCCATCGCGAAACCCTTGACGAGATACTCGCGCAGGCGCTCCGTCGCCCAGATGCGGAACCGAGTCGCGATGCCGGACTTCACCCGGTAGCCGACGGAGATGACCGCGTCGAGGTTGTAGTGGGCGACGCTGCGCTGCACCTCGCGTGCACCCTCGCGGCGAACCGACAAGAAATCCTTGTGAGTTGCCGCTTCGTCGAGTTCGCCCTCCTCGTAGATGTTCTTGAGGTGCAGGCTCACGTTCTGCTGGGTCGTCCCGAACAGATCGGCGAGCTGCTGCTGCGTGAGCCAGACGGTATCACCATCGAGCCGGACCTCGATCGCCGGCGATCCGTCGTCGCGCTGATAGACGACGATCTCCCCGGACGCCCCCTCGCTCATGACACCCCGCCTTCCAGTTCGGCGACGATCGCGTCGATCTGCGTGCGCAGCTCGGCCTGGCGGGAGACGATCCCGGCGATCCGGGCGTTCAGCTCGGTGATGTCGACCTTCTCGGTCGTGTCCTCCTTGTCGACGTAGGCGTCGACGGAGAGGCGGTAGTCGTTCTCCGCGAGTTCCGCGGACGAGACGAGTTTCACGAGGTAGTCGGCATCCGCCCGCTCGGTGAAGACCTCGATGATGCGGTCGCGGTGCTCGGCGAGCAGCTTGTTCTTGTTGCCGACGCGGGTGAAGAGCTTGGATGCGTCAATGAAGCACACGTCGTTGGTCTTCTTCGACTTCTTCAGCACGATGATGCAGGTTGCGATGCCGGTGCCGAAGAACAGGTCGGGTGGGAGCTGGATGACCGTGTCGATGTAGTTGTTGTCGACCAGGTACTTGCGGATCTTCTGCTCTGCCCCGCCCCGATACAGCACGCCGGGGAACTCGACGATCGCCGCGGTGCCGTCGACCGCGAGCCAGTGCAGGATGTGCATCGTGAAGGCGAGGTCGGCCGCCGACTTCGGCGCGAGCACGCCAGCCGGTGCGAAGCGCGGGTCGCCGATGAGCACCGGATCGCTGTCGCCTGGCCACTTGATCGAGTACGGCGGGTTCGAGACGATCGCCTCGAACGGCTCGAAGTCCCAGTGCTTCGGGTCGATGAGCGTGTCACCGTGGGCGATGTCGAACTTCTCGTAGGGGATGTCGTGCAGGAACATGTTGATCCGGGCGAGGTTGTACGTCGTCAGGTTGATCTCCTGACCGTAGAAGCCCTGCCGGACGTTCTGGCTGCCGAGCACCTTGGCGAACTGGAGCAGCAGGCCCCCGGACCCGCACGCCGGGTCGTAGACCTTGTTCACCTCGGACCTGCCCGCCACCGTGATGCGGGCGAGCAGCTCGGAGACCTCCTGCGGCGTGTAGTACTCGCCACCGGACTTGCCCGCGCTGGAGGCGTACATCTGCATGAGGTACTCGTAGGCGTCGCCGAAGGCGTCGATCGTGTTGTCCTCGAAGCTGCCGAGCGGCAGGTCGCCGATCGCCTCCAGCAGCTTGACGAGCTTCTCGTTGATCCGCTGAACGGTCGGGCCGAGCTTCGCGGAGTTCACGTCGAGGTCGGCGAAGAGCCCCTTGAAATCCTTCTCGCTCGCGGCCCCGACCGCCGAGCCCTCGATGTGCGTGAAGACGGCATCGAGGGTCTCGTTCAGGTTCTCGTCGTGCCGCGCGCGAGCGCGGACGTTCACGAACAGCTCGGAAGGCAGGATGAAGAAGCCCTTCTCCGCCACCGTCACTTCGCGCATCGGCTCGGCGTCACGGTCCTCGAGCCGCGCGTAGGAGAACGTCGCGTCGCCCGCCGCACGCTCGGCGCGGTCGAAGTGCGCGGCGAGGTTCTCGCTGATGTAGCGGTAGAACAGCATCCCGAGGACATAGGACTTGAAGTCCCAGCCGTCGACGGAGCCCCGCAGATCGTTCGCGATCCGCCAGATCGTCTTGTGCAGCTCCGCGCGCTGCGCTTCCTTCGTCGTCGGCGTCATTCGTACGCGACCTTCGTCGTCTCTCCCGCCATGCCTTTGATCCTATTGACCTGGCACTGACGGACTGTTTCTCCGCAAGTGCGGATCAAGGAGATGCAAGTAACCGCACATGCGCCGATAGAGTCGGTGCATGCCCGCGTACAAGATCTCCGAAGCCGCCCGCCTCCTCGCTGTCAGCGACGACACCGTCCGGCGCTGGATCGACGCCGGCATCCTCGCCACGACCGGCGCGACGCCCGTCGAGATCCCCGGCGCCGCGCTCGCCGCCCGTGCCGTCGAGCTCGCGAGCACCCCGAAGGACCCGAGCGACGTGCTCTCCAGCGCCCGCAACCGCTTCGTGGGGCTCGTCACGCGCGTGCAGGTCGACGGCGTGATGGCGCAGGTCGACATCCAGGCCGGCCCGCACCGCGTCGTCTCGCTCATGTCGGCCGAGGCGGTGCGTGAGCTGGCGCTCGAGCCCGGCTCGCTCGCCGTCGCCGTCGTCAAGGCCACCACCGTCATCGTCGAGACCCCGAAGGACTGACATGCACCGCTCCCTCATCGCCGCCGCCGCGGCATCCGTCGCCCTCGCCCTCGCCGGGTGCGCCTCCACCTCCGGCACGCCCGCCGGCTCGTCGTCCGCCTCGGACGCGCTCACGGGTGAGCTGACCGTCTACGCGGCGGCCTCGCTCGGCACCGCTTTCGACGAGATCTCGGCCCAATTCGAGCAGGATCACCCCGGTGTCGATATCCTTCCCATCGTGTACGACGGATCCAGCACGCTCGCGACCCAGCTCCTCGAGGGCGCTGCCGCCGACGTGTTCGCCTCCGCCGACGAGAACAACATGGCGAAGGTGGTGGATGCCGGCCTCGCCGACTCGGCGGAGCTCTTCGCGTCGAACACGCTCGTCATCGTCGTGCCCGCCGGCAACCCGGGCGGCGTCGAGACGCTCGCCGACCTCGCCGACGACGACCTGACCGTCGTGCTGTGCGACGAGGAGGTGCCGTGCGGAGCGGCGAGCACGACGCTGCTCGACAACGCGGGGCTCGACGTGGCCGCCGACAGCTACGAGCAGAGCGTCACCGCCGTGCTCACGAAGGTCGCCGCCGACGAGGCCGACGCCGGCCTCGTCTACGTCACCGACGTGCAGGGGCGCGACGACGTCGAGAGCATCGTGCCCGAGGGCGCCGCGGCGGTCGTCAACCGCTACCCCATCGCGCGCCTGACCGACGCGCCGAACCCCGATGCGGCCGACGCGTTCGTCGCGTTCGTGCTCGGCGCGCAGGGCCAGGCAGTGCTCGCCGACCTCGGGTTCGGCGCGCCGTGAGCCACGGGCGGAGCGGATGACGGCGCGCAGAGAGGTCCGCGGGTTCGTTCCGCCCATCCTGGCCGTGCCGGCGATCGTCGGCCTGGCGCTGCTCGTGCTGCCGCTCGGCGCCCTCGTGTGGCGCGTCGACTGGTCGACGCTGTGGGCCGACGTCTCGGCGCCGGCAGCCGTCAGCGCGCTCGTGCTGTCGCTCGTGACGGCACTCGTCGCGACGGCCGCATGCGTCGTGCTCGGCGTGCCCCTCGCGCTCGTCATCGCCCGGTCGGGCCCGCGGCTGTCGGCCCTGTTGCGCGTGCTCGTGACGATCCCGCTGCTGCTGCCTCCCATGGTCGGCGGCGTCGCGCTGCTGTTCCTCTTCGGCCGCAACGGACCGGTGGGCTCGTGGCTCGGGCAGTGGGGCATCCAGATCCCGTTCACGACGGCCGCGGTCGTGCTCGCGCAGACGTTCGTCGCGCTGCCGTTCCTCGTGCTGGCGCTGGAGGGTGCGATGCGCACCGCCGGCGTCGACTACGAGCGCACCGCGGCGACGCTCGGCGCGCGGCGCTGGACGATCCTGTGGCGGGTCACCCTGCCGCTGGCGGCCCCCGGACTCGTCGCGGGCGTGATCCTGTGCTTCGCGCGTGCGATCGGCGAGTTCGGCGCGACGGCGCTGTTCGCGGGCAACGCCCCCGGGGTGACGCAGACGATGCCGCTCGCGATCTACACCGCGTTCAACGGCTCGGGGATCGGGCAGGGGACGGCGGTCGCACTGTCGCTCCTGCTGCTCGTCACGGCCGTCGCGGTGCTGCTGCTCGTGCGCGCGTGGCGACCCGGCGTGAGCGCGGGGGTCGCACGATGACGGGGGGAGCGCTCGAGGCGCACGTCGTGGTCGGCCGCGCCCGCGGGTTCCGCATCGATGTCGCCGTGGCCGCGGAGCCCGGTGAGACGGTCGCCGTCATGGGTCCGAGCGGCGCGGGCAAGTCGACGCTGCTGAACGCCATCGCGGGGCTCGTGCGCCTCGACGCCGGTGCCGTCCGGATCGACGGGTGGGAGGTCGCATCCGCCCGGCGGCGTCACATCCCGCCCTCGCAGCGGGGCGTCGTGCTGCTCGGGCAGGAGCCGCGGCTGTTCCCCCACCTCACCGTGCGCGACAACGTGGCGTTCGGCCCGCGCGCCCGCGGCGTCTCCCGCGACGTCGCGCGGGGGGATGCCGACGAATGGCTGTGGCGCGTGGGCCTGCCCGGGATGGGCCCGCACCGCCCAGCCGAGCTGTCGGGCGGTCAGCAGCAGCGCGTGGCGCTCGCGCGGGCGCTTGCGACCTCGCCCAAGGTGCTGCTGCTCGACGAGCCGTTCACGGCGCTCGACCCCGAGACCGCGGGCGACCTGCGGACGCTGCTGCACGACCAGCTGCACTCCACACGCGCCACGACGCTCGTCGTCACGCACGACGCCGTCGACGCCGCCGCGCTCGCGTCGCGGCTCGTGGTGGTCGAAGCCGGCGCCGTGACGCAGGAGGGTCCGGTCGCCGACGTGCTCGCGCTTCCCGCGACGCGGTTCGCCGCCGCGGTCGCCGGCACGAACCGGCTCGTGGGCGTCGCCCGCGACGGCGGGTGGTGGGCGGGCACCGCCGACGTCGAGGTCGCGCTCGCCGCCGCGGATGCGGAGTCTCGCGCGCTCGCCGCGGTCGACGGCACGGCGCTCGCCGCCCTCGTGCGGCCGTCGGCGGTTCGGCTGCGGCGGGCGGCGGAGCAGACCTGGACCGGGGCGCTGCGCCTCGCGCAGGACGCCGAGCCCGACGAGGGCGGCTGGCTCGCCCGCATCGTGCGCCTGGAGCAGACGCCGTCGGGAGCGCGCATCCACACGGCGGAGCCGCCCGTGGTGGTGGATGTCCCCGCCGACACCGTCGCCGCGCTGCACCTCGCGCCCGGGCTCCCCGTGCGCCTGCACGTCGACCCCGCCGACGTGCGGTTCGCGCGGATCGCCGACTCCGCGACGCCCTCGGTCACCGCGCTTCCGGTGGTTGAGTAGCCGCCGGAGGCGGCGTATCGAAACCGCGTTGGTTGAGTAGCCGCCGGAGGCGGCGTATCGAAACCCGGTGTTCTTCTGGGCCACGGGGGATCTCGATACACCCGCGCCTGCGGCGCGGGCACTCGATCACCGGTGGGGGTGGTGCGGTGCGGGCACTCGATCGAGGCGAGCCCCGAGGGACGGCGCGGAGGGTAGCCTCGGAGGGTGCCCGCCGTTCCCGTGCTCCTCGCGCCGCGGCGCCCCGTCGCGCCGGCGGAGGCGCCGACGACGGGGCCGCTCGTGGACACGCATGGCCGCGTGCACCGCGACCTGCGCATCTCGCTGACCGACCGCTGCTCGCTGCGCTGCACGTACTGCATGCCCGAGCAGGGCAACGAGTGGCTGGCCCGCACGAGCATCCTCACCCTCGACGAGATCGAGCGCGTGGCGCGCGTCGCCGCCGCGGCGGGCATCACGACGTTCCGGTTGACGGGCGGCGAGCCGCTGCTGCGGCCCGACATCGTCGACGTCGTCCGTCGCCTCGCCGCGATCGAGGGGCCCGACGGCCCCGTGCAGCTCGCGATGACGACCAACGGCATCCGTCTGCGCGAACTGCTGCCCGATCTCGCCGCCGCGGGCCTTGGCCGCGTGAACGTCTCGATCGACACGCTGCGCCGCGACCGGTTCCGCGAGCTCACGCGCCGCGACCGGCTCGCAGACGTGCTCGACGGCATCGCGGCGGCCGCGGCATCCGGCCTGCGTCCCCTCAAGCTCAACGCCGTCGCGATGCGCGACGTCAACGACGACGAGCTCGTCGACCTCGTCGAGTTCGCGCTCGACCACGACGCCGAGCTGCGCTTCATCGAGCAGATGCCGCTCGACGCCGGGCACACCTGGAGCCGCGCCCGCATGGTCACGCGCGGCGAGATCCTCGACGCGCTCTCCGAGCGGTGGGCGCTCACGCCCGTCGCCGGCCGTGGCGGCGCGCCCGCCGAGCGGTTCGTGCTCGACGGCGTCGTCACCAGGTCGGGCGGCCCGGCGCGGGTCGGGGTGATCGCGTCGGTGACGGCGCCGTTCTGCGGCGCGTGCGACCGGATGCGCCTGACCGCCGACGGCCAGCTGCGCAACTGCCTGTTCTCCACGACCGAGTACGACCTGCTGCCGATCCTGCGCGGCGGCGCACCCGTCGGCGTGGGCGTCGACGTTCAGGTCGAGCGGATGCTGCGCGCGTGCGTGCACGGCAAGCTCCCCGGGCACGCGATCGACGACCCGTCGTTCCTGCAGCCCGCGCGGGGCATGAACGCCATCGGCGGGTGACGCATGGGCCGGATCACGACGCGTCGCCCCGTGACGAGGATCACGCTCGGCGAGCCGGTCGTGCGCCGCGCAGACACGCTCGCCGTCGAGGAGCCGCTGGAGCTGCGGGTCGGCGGGGTGCCGCTCGCGGTCACGATGCGCACGCCCGGCGACGACGTCGAGCTCGCCGCGGGGTTCCTCGTCTCCGAGGGGGTGATCTCGCGCGGCGACCAGTTCCGCTCGGCGATCCACTGCGGAGGGCCAGGCACCGGCGGCGCCGAGAACACGTACAACGTGATCGACGTCGCGCTCGCGCCCGGGGTCGCCGCCCCCGAGCGCAACCGCAGCTTCTACACCACGAGCTCGTGCGGCGTGTGCGGAAAGGCGTCCATCGACGCCGTCGAGACGGTGTCGGCGTATGACGTGGGCCCCGACCCGGTCACCGTCACGGACGCGATGCTGGCCGCCCTTCCCGATCGGCTGCGCGCCGGCCAGGCGGTGTTCGAGAAGACCGGCGGACTGCACGCCGCGGCGCTCTTCGACGCCGCAACGGGCGAGCTGCTCGTCCTCCGCGAGGACGTCGGCCGGCACAACGCCGTCGACAAGGTCGTGGGCTGGGCGGCGCTGGGCGACCGGCTGCCGCTCGTGGGCACGGTGCTCCAGGTGTCGGGGCGTGCGAGCTTCGAGCTCGTGCAGAAGGCGGCGATGGCCGGCATCCCGGTGCTCGCCGCCGTCTCCGCGCCCTCGTCGCTGGCCGTCGAGCTGGCCGCGGCATCGGGCCTCACGCTCGTCGGGTTCGTGCGCGGTGCGTCGATGAACGTCTATGCACGGGGCGACCGGGTGCGCGCCGGCGCGGCCGGCGGCGGCACGCCCGCCGTCAGCCGCTGACGCGCCCGTTCTCCAGCCGCACGCGGCGGTCGACGAGGCCCGGCGGCACGTCGACGTGCGAGATCAGCACGACCGCGCGGCCCGGGGGGACGGCGGTGAGCAGGTCGGCGAGCAGCGCATCGGATGCCGCCGCGTCGACGCCCGCGGTGGGCTCGTCGAGCACGAGCACGGGGAAGTCCGCCAAGAGCGCCCGCGCGAGCGCGATGCGCTGTGCCTGACCGCCGGAGACGAGCCGGCCGCGCTCGCCGACCCGCGTTTCGAGGCCGCCGCGGGCTCGGGCCCAGCGGGCGAGTCCGACCCGCTCGAGCACGCCCCACAGGTCGTCGTCGGTCGCCGTGTCGCGCGCGAAGACGAGGTTCTCGCGCAGCGACTCGTCGAACAGGTACGGCGTCTGCTCGCACAGCCCGACGCTCAGCCGCACGTCGTCGGCGGCCAGCGCGCGCGTCTCGACGCCGCCGATGAGGTAGGCGCCGTCGTGCTCCAGGAATCGCACCAGCACGTGGGCGAGCGTCGTCTTGCCCGCGCCCGTCGGCCCGGTCACCAGCACGCGCTCGCCGGGGGCGAGGCGCAGGTCGACGCGGGCCAGGCGGCCGGCATCGGCGTCCGCGGGCGTGTCCATGCCGGTACCGGCATGTGTGTCGGAGCGGGCGGGCCACCGCGCCGACAGGCCGGCCAGCTCGATGCCGGTGCCGAGCGCGGGGCCTCGCCCCGTCGGGGCCGCCGCGTCGTCGGGGAGCTCGGGCGGCGCGGCGTCGGGAACGGTCTCGGCGATGCGCTGGGCGGCCGCGCGCACCTGGCGCCACGAGGCGAGCGCGAGCGGCACCGGGCCGAACACCTCGAACACCGCCATCGGCAGCAGCACGACCACCGCGAGCGCGGGTCCGTCGAAGCCGCCCCGCCCAAGTCCCGGGAGGGCGCACAGCAGCGCCGCGAGCGACGCCAGACCGGAGAGCAGCGACACGGCGCCCGTCGTGAGCCCCTGCGCGCTCGCGCGGCGCACCGCCGCCCGCCGTAGCGCCTCGTCGGCGTCCCGCACGCGGGCGCGC
>JASGDZ010000157.1:0-7398 GCA_047606835.1 Microbacterium sp.
CGGGCCACGGAGTTGGAGGAGGCAGCGGCGGCCGAGCGCGCGGCGCTGAGCGTGGCATCCCTCGCCGACGTGCTCGTCGCGGCGCTCGCGGCGCCGCGACGAGCACGTCGGCGAGGGATGCCACGCTCAGCGCCGCGCGCTCGGCCGCCGCTGCCTCCTCCAGCTCCGTGGCCCGAGGCGGGTCGGCGGCGGGGCTCGGACCGAACGCGGACGGGTGCTCGGCGCCGAGCGCTGCGACCCGCTCGCCGACGGCCCGGTAGGCGGTGCCGTCCGCGCGCACGAGGGCCAGTTCCTCCAGCGCGTCGTCGCCGGCGGCGCGTCCGGCTCCGGCCGCGAGCGCGGCGAGCGACGACCTCGGCAGGCGGGTCAGCGCGCGATCGATCGACCCCGCCTCCAGCAGCGCCTCGGCGGCGTCGAAGAAGTCCCGCCACGGCACGCCCGCACCCACCCCGCGCGCGGCGAGCAGACGCTCCAGGGTCGCGTCGTCGCGTGCGGACAGCTCCGCGGCGAGGGCGCGCGCGTCGCTCGTGGGCGGGCCGGCGCTGTCCATCGGCGCGCCTAGACGCCCGCCCCCGGGTCGGACCTGTTCGCCCGGGCGCGGCGCACGAGGTTCATGATCAGCAGCGTGAAGATCATCGCGAACGCGAGGATCGGCGCCGCGTAGACGATCATGCTCACACCGATCCAGAGCGGGGTGTCGAACCTCGCGTCCGCGGCCGATCCGATCATGATCGCGAAGAAGCAGACGATCGACAGCACGACCAGTCCGAGCGACATGAACGCGAGGATGCGGTCGATGCGACGCACGGGGACATCGGAGCCCGATGATGTCTTGCTCATCCGCCACAGCCTACCCGGTGCTCTAGGGTGGAAGGGCGGGGTGCGTCTTGGCCTCGCTTCGGCACGCCCGCGCGGCGACACACCCAGCGAGGTTTCCCATGCCCACCGGCAAGGTCAGGTTCTACGACGACGAGAAGGGGTTCGGCTTCATCGCATCCGATGACGGCCAGGACATCTTCCTGCACGCCACCGCCCTGCCCACCGGGTCCGCCGCGCCGAAGCCCGGCTCGCGCGTCGAGTTCGGCGTCGCGGAGGGCAAGCGCGGCCCGCAGGCACTGTCGGTGCGGGTGCTGGAGGCGCCGCCGAGCCTTTCCAAGGCCAAGCGCAAGCCCGCCGACGACATGGCGATCATCGTGGAAGACCTCGTGAAGCTGCTCGACGGGGTCGGCGGCGACCTGCGCCGCGGCCATTACCCGAGCGGCAGCCACGCCAAGAAGGTCGCCGCGGTGCTGCGCAAGGTCGCCGATGAGTTCGACGCCTGATCCGCGTCTGCTGGAGTCGCACGACCTGGCGCTCGCCGCGCTGCGCGAGATCACGCCGGACGCCACGATCGGACCGGCCGCGGGGTACGCCGTCGAGGACGACGGCGTCGTGTCGCTGCGGTTCGAGAACCGGCTCGGCGGATATCCGGGCTGGTTCTGGACGGTGAGCGTCGCGTGCGTCGAGGGCGCCGACCCGACCGTGCTCGAGGTGGAGCTGCTTCCCGGAGACGGCGCCCTGCTGGCACCGGACTGGGTGCCGTGGGCGGTGCGGCTCGCCGAGTATCAGGCCCAGCAGGCGGCCGCGGAGGCCGAGGCGGCGGCTTCGGGTGAGGCTGCGGATGTCGAGCCCGACGCCGAGCTGGAGCTCGACGAGGACGACCTCACCGATCTGGACGACCTCGACGCCGCCGACTTCGACGAGGACGGCTCGCCGATCCTGCACTCCGGCGACGTGGACGGCGTCGACATCGACTCCCTCGTCGAGGACGACGACGAGTTCCTGCCCGGTCGTTGAGCGAGGACGCGCGAACGCGCGACCGAAACGCCGCGACCGCTGCTGTGACGACTCACTGCGTTTCGTCTCGGCCCTTCGGGCCTCGCTCAACGACTCCTTCGGGCCTCGCTCAACGACCGAGTGCGTCCACCACGTGCTCGATGCAGCGGATGAGCTGCCGCACGTCGTCGGGCTCGATCGAGACGAACGTCGCGACCCGCAGCTGGTTGCGCCCGAGCTTGCGGTACGGCTCCGTGTCGACGATCCCGTTGGCCCGCAGGGCCTTCGCGACGGCCGCGGCGTCGACCGACTCGTCGAAGTCGATCGTGACGACCACGGGGGAACGGTCGGCGGGGTCGGCGACGAACGGCGTCGCATACGCGGATGCCTCGGCCCACTCGTACAGCGCGCGCGACGACTCGTCGGTGCGGGCGTTCGCCCACTGCAGCCCGCCGTGGTCGACGATCCAGCGCAACTGCTCGTCCAGGAGGATCAGCGTCGCGATGGCCGGGGTGTTCAGCGTCTGCTGCAGGCGCGAGTTGTCGAGCGCGTTCTTCAGGCTGAGGAACTCGGGGATGTACCGGCCGGATGCCGCGATCCGCTCGATGCGCTCGATCGCCGCGGGCGAGACCGCGGCGAACCACAGCCCGCCGTCGGAGCCGAGGTTCTTCTGCGGCGCGAAGTAGTAGACGTCGCACTCCCGCACCGAGAAGTCGATGCCCCCGGCGGCGCTCGTCGCGTCGATCACCGTGAGCGCCCCGGCATCCGCCCGCACCCGCTCGACGGGGGCCGACACGCCCGTCGACGTCTCGTTGTGCGGCCACGCGTACACGTCGACGCCCTCCACGGGCACCGGCACGGTGCGGGCGCCCGCCGGCGCCTCCCGCACGTCGGGCGTCTCCAGCCACGGCGCCCGCGCCGCGGCGGCGAACTTGCCGCCGAACTCGCCGAAGACGAGGTGCTGGCTGCGCCGCTCGATGAGGCCGAAGGCCGCGGCATCCCAGAACGCGCTCGAGCCGCCGTTGCCGAGGACGATCTCGTAGCCGTCGGGCAGTCGCAGCAACTCGGCCAGCCGTTGGCGCACGGCGGCGACGAGGTCTTTCACGGGTGCCTGCCGGTGCGAGGTGCCCAGCAGCACCGCGCCGCGCGTCGCGAGCGCGCTGAGCTGCTCGGAGCGCACCTTCGACGGCCCGCAGCCGAAGCGCCCGTCGGCCGGGAGGAGCTCTCTGGGCAGGGTGATCGAGGGCGTGACGGCGGAGGGCATGCGTCGATTCTAGAAGCGGGCGGATGCCGCCATCCGCCCGCAGGCCGACGGTCTGCGCCGCGCCCGGCGTCGCCGCCGCGGGATAGGCTTGCCTAACACTTGCCACCGGAGAGCTGCGAGATGACCGACCTGATCGACACCACCGAGATGTACCTGCGCACGATCCTCGAGCTCGAGGAGGAGAACATCGTGCCGCTGCGTGCGCGCATCTCGGAGCGCCTCGGCCACTCCGGCCCGACCGTGTCGCAGACGGTCGGGCGCATGGAGCGCGACGGTCTGGTCATCGTCTCCGAGGACCGCACGCTCGAGCTGACCGAGACGGGGCGGCAGAAGGCGGTCGACGTGATGCGCAAGCACCGTCTCGCGGAGCGTCTGCTCAGCGATGTGATCGGGCTCGACTGGGCCTATGTGCACGAGGAGGCGTGCCGGTGGGAGCACGTGATGAGCGAGCAGGTCGAGCGGCGGCTCGTCGAACTGCTCGGTCACCCGACGGAATCGCCCTACGGCAACCCGATCCCGGGGCTCGACCAGCTCGGCGACGTTCCCGCGGTCGGGTTCGAGCAGGGCGTGATCGGCCTCGTGCAGCGGCTCAATGCGGCCGGCGGACCCGTCGAGGGCACCGTGCGCCGCCTTGCCGAGCCGGCGCAGGTCGACCCCGAGCTGCTGCAGCAGCTCAAGAGCGCAGGGGTCGTCCCCGGTGCTGCGGGCGCCTACCGGTTCAGCGAGGGCTACGTGCTCGTGCAGATGGACGGCAGCGACGAGGGGCTGGAACTGCCGGTCGAGGTGGCATCCCACATCTTCCTCGTCGACGAGCGCGTCTGACCGGTTCCGGCGTCTCGGCGGATTCTGAGAATCCGCTCATCGAAGTGACAGGGTCGTTGCCTTCCGGTAGCCTCGAAACGTCCACCGGGCTCAAGCCGGCCCACGGACAACCGGACGGAACGCCCCCGAAGGCTCGTCATCCGTCTGGTCGAAGCCGATGCGAGCGCGCCGACGAGCCGTTGCTGTCCCCGTGTCCGACGGGCGGAGAGCGAAGGGGCCGGAGGATTCGGTTTGGCTGAAGAGATCGATTCGTCTGCGACGGGACCCGAAGCGACGACGGCCGCCCTGACCCGGAGGACGCGTGTGCGTCAGACTCCGGCCGGGCGTAGCGCGGCGCCGGTTTCGGCGGCCAGGCCCGCACGCGTGAAGCGCACCCGATCGACGGGTTCCGTGCGCAAGCCGCTGCGCAGTCTGGCGACGCTCGCCGTCGTCGCCGGTCTCGTGGCGACCGTGGCGATCCCCGCCTACGGCGCTCTGCGCAGCGCCCCGGAGGCGAAGACGATCCAGCAGGTCGCGCAGGACGACGCGCAGTCGCTCATCGTCGCGTCGGAGGTCGAGACCGGCGGACTCGACCGCGACAGCTATGCGGCGACGACGCCGGAGGAGATCGCCAAGAAGAAGGCCGCCGAGGCCGCGAAGCTCCGGGCCAGCATGTACGGCACCGCCGCGACGGTCGACATCGACCTCAGCCTCGTCGGTCCCGGCACCGGCCCCGTGCGCTGGCCGCTCGCGACGATCACCCGCATCGGGGACGGCTTCCTCTCGCGCGGCGGCGCACACTACGGCGTCGACCTGATCTCCCCCGGGGGAACGCCGATCTTCGCGTCGACGGACGGCGTCGTGCGCGTCTCGCAGGAGAGCTACTTCGGCTACGGCGTCGCGGTGGTCATCGACGGCGTCATCGACGGACGCAAGGTGACGACGCTCTATGCGCATATGCGCTACGGCAGCCGCACGGTCGGCGTCGGCACGCACGTGAAGGCGGGGCAGATCATCGGTCTCGTGGGCGCGACCGGACGTGCGTACGGAAACCACCTGCACTTCGAGACGAGGATCAACGGATCGCTCGTCGACCCGCTCGCCTTCCTGCGCGAGAACGCCGGCTGAGCCCGGCCGCTCGTCGACACGCCGCGCATCGTTTCGGCTGCGATGCGAGCCGGCATGTCCAGACGTGGTCTAGCCTGAAACCCGACGCTGAGAGAAGCGGAGGGAAACCCGATGGGCAGGATACCGAGCATCCTCACCATGGATGGGCTCGGTCGCCATGTCCTTCGGCATCACTTCCACGACTGCCGCGGCCCCGCCGTGGCGCAAAGGCGCTGTCTGTAGAGACAGCGCCTTTTTCGTGCCTGCGAGCCGTCCGTCATCGATCGTCGTGAACCGAACAACCGAGAAGCCGTCCCGGCCGTTCGAGAGGACATCGGATGCGCACCCTGGTGCTGAACGCAGGATATGAGCCGCTCGCGGTGGTGTCGTTCAAGCGGGCCCTCGTGCTCGTGATGAACGACAAGGCCACCGTCGTCGAACGCATGGAGGGGGAGCCCGTGTGGGGGCCGTCGGCGACGTACGACCGTCCCGCCGTGATCGTGCTCTCCACATACGTGCGCGTCCCGAACGGCAGACACGTGCCCGTCACCCGCCGCGGGGTGCTGCGCCGCGATGCGCACCGCTGCGCCTACTGCGGCAAGGCGGCGTCGACGATCGACCATGTGCTGCCGCGCTCGCGCGGCGGCGCCGACTCGTGGGAGAACCTCGTCGCGTGCTGCCTGCGCTGCAACAACGTGAAGGGCGACCGCACGCCGCAGGAGATGAACTGGGAGCTGCGGATCACGCCGCGCCCGCCGCACGGCGCGCACTGGACGGTGCGTGGCACCGAGCGCGCCGACCCGCGCTGGGAGCCCTACCTGGCGCTGGCCGCGTAGCGCGGCGCCCGCGCTGCGGGGCTCCGCGCCGCTGTGCGCTGACGCCGCTGTGCGCTCGCCGCGGGGCTCTGGGGGCTGCAGTTCCCTGACGCGGCGGCTCATTTCGTTGCGGCCGGTTCAGGAAACTGCCGCCGCTTCAGGAAACTGGCGCCGTTGCGGGGGTGGTGGCGGCGGGTCGCGGCATCCGCTGCGCTGATCGTCTGCGCGGATGTCGTCCAGCGGCGCGGGTCGGTGATCTGGAGCGTGCACGGGGCCGGCGTACAGCCGCTCGGGGGCGTCGGGGGCGTCGGGCGGGTCGGGCGGGTCGGCGCGTCGGGCGCGAGCGCGATTGCGGAGATGTGCAGAATCACGGATGCCTGCCGGGCGATGGCTCCGTCATCCTGCACATCTCCGTCTTTCTGCACGCGGTGGTGCGTGCGGGTGCTGCCGGCGGCAGTGTCGGATGAGGGATATAGCTTCGAATCTGCCATTGAGCATCTAGAACATCAGTTCTAAACTGTGGGGGTGAGGGCTATCGCTGCCGAGCAGGCGAGAAGGGCGCCGCGCGCGTCGCTCGACGTGCTGCGCGCACAGCTCGAGCGCACGCAGGGGCGGCGGGTCGAGGCGTCCGTGCTGCCCGTGCATCCGGCGCTCGCCGCGCTGCTGCCGGGCGGCGGCCTGCGCCCGGGCGTCGCGTATGCGCTCGACCCGTCGGCGGCGCTCGTGACGGCGCTCATGGCGGGTCCGTCGCAAGAGGGCGCGTGGTGCGCGGCGATCGGGATGCCGGAGCTCGGCGCGGAAGCCGGAGAGCAGGCCGGCGTCGACCTCGAGCGGCTCGTGCTCGTCCCCGACCCGGGTCCGCGGTGGCTCGCGGTGGTCGCGACGGTGGCCGAGGTGATGCCGGTGGTGGCGGTGCGCCCGCTGGGACGGGTGGGGGATGCGGATGCCGCTCGGCTCGGCGCGCGGCTGCGCGACCGCGGCACGGTGCTGCTCGTGCAGGGTGTGTGGCCGCAGGCCGAGGCGACGCTGTCGCTCGGCGATCCGGCGTGGTCGGGCCTGGGGAAGGGGCACGGCCTGCTGACCGGGAGGGAGGTGACGGTCACGGCGCGCAGTCGCCGCTGGCCGGTGCCGAGATCGGCGCGCATCGCGCTGCCCGCTGCGGGCGGCGGGGTCGAGGCCATGCGGGAAGCGGTTCGCACGACGCTGCACGCGCTCCCGGCGGAGCACGCGACGCAGTGGCGCGAGGAGAGGCGGGCGGGATGACGGATGCCGCGCCCGTGCGCAGCCTCGTGCTGTGGATCCCCGACTGGCCGGTCGTCGCCCTGGCCCGCGGCTCGGCCCTGGCCAACGGCTCACCCCTGGCCCGTGGCCCGTCTCAGACCGACCGCGGCTCGGCCCTGGCCGGTGACCCGGGCTCGCCCCACGCATCGGCCCCGACCCGGGCCCCGCATGACCACGACGAGCTCGTCGCCGTGGTCGAGGCGAACGTCGTGACGGCGTGCTCGGCCGCCGCCCGCGCCGAGGGCGTGCGGCGGGGACTGCGCCGGCGCGACGCGCAGGCGCGCTGTCCGCGGCTGCGCGTGGTGGCAGCCGACC
>JASGDZ010000158.1:0-4121 GCA_047606835.1 Microbacterium sp.
CTCCTTCGAGTCGGTCGGGGCGTGCGGCGGCGCGGCGGCGCGCCACAGGTGCGCGGTGAGGTAGCTGCGCCACGGCGCTGTGCGCGCCGCCCACGCCGCCAGCGCCGCACCGGTGGGCAGGCCGGCGCGCGCCGCTCCGTGGCGCACCGCGACGTCGCCGGGGAGGAACACGTCGGGGTCGCCGGTGATGCGCATGCGCACGTAGTCGGCGGTCCACGGCCCGATCCCGGGCATCGCGAGAAGCGCCGCCCGCTGCTCACCCCCGTCGTCGCCGGGGGTGAGCTCGAGCTCTCCGCCTGCCAGGGCGCGCGCGGCGCCCGTGATCGCGCGGATGCGCGCCGCGGGTCCGCGCAGCACGTCGTGCCCGTGCTCGGCGATCGCGGCCATCGTCGGGAAGAGCCGGTCGGTGCCCTCGTGCGCGGCGACGGGCTCGCCGAGCTCGGCGGCGAGCCGGGACAGCGCGGTGCGCGCCGACGCCACCGAGATCTGCTGCCCGACCATCGCGCGGATGAGCATCTCGGCGGGGTCGACGACGCCGGCGACGCGGATGCCGGGGGTCGCCGCGACGAGGGGCGCGAGCTCGGGATGCGCCGCGAGGGCGCTGTCCACCGCGACGGGATCGGCATCCAGGTCGAACAGGCGCCTGGCTCGCGCGACGAGCGCGGGAAGGTCGCCGAGCCGCTGCAGCCGCGCCTCGAGCCGCACGCGGCGGCCCGCCCTGCCGTCGTCCACGCTGAGCCGGAACCACGCCGCGCCGCCGGCGAGCCGCAGCGTGCGGGCGTACGCGCCGGCGCCGGCGACCTCGACGCCGGGCAGCGCACGGGCGGCCATCCAGTCGAACAGCCCCCGCGCGTCGAAGGGCTCGCGCACCGGCAGCGCGAGGTCGATCGCACCGGGGGCCTGCGCGGCTGCGGGGGCGGCCGCGGGGCGCCGCGCCCGCAGGTCGAGCGGGGTCATCCCGAACACCTCGCGCACCGTGTCGTTGAACTGGCGCACGCTCGCGAAGCCTGCGGAGAACGCGACGTCGGATGCCGGCAGGTCGGTGCCGACGAGCAGCATCCGCGCCGTGTGCGCGCGATGCGCGCGGGCGAGGGCCAGCGGTCCGGCGCCGAGCTCGGCGGTGAGCATGCGGGTGAGGTGCCGGGGCGAATAGCCGAGCCGGGCCGCCAGGCCCGGCACGCCCTCGCGCTCGACGACGCCGTCGGCGATGAGGCGCATCGCGCGGCCCGCGGCGTCGCGTCGCAGGTTCCAATCGGGCGAGCCCGGCGCAGCCTCGGGCAGGCACCGCTTGCATGCGCGGTACCCGGCCTCGTGGGCGGCGGCGCTCGTGGGGTAGAACTCGACGTTCGACGGCTTCGGCGTGCGGGCGGGACAGCTCGGGCGGCAGTAGACGCCGGTCGAGCGCACGGCCGTGACGAACTGCCCGTCGAACCGCGCGTCGCGCGACTCGATCGCGCGGTACCGTTCGTCGAAGGTCATGGTCGCGGCGGGCATGCCTTCAGCCTGCCACCGCCGCGCTCGGCCTGCTCGCGGGAATCGGACATCGCGGTCGCGACGTCGGCAGCGATCGTGAGGGTGCGTGGGGGCGGCGCTGGAGCCGCGTCAGACGCCGGGTGGTTTGTCGCGCTGCGGCCTGTCTCGGCGCGGCCAGAGTCGACGACGAGCCCGCCGCGTGAGACGGCGTCAGTGGAAGAAGTGCCGCTCGCCGGTGAAGAACATGGTGACGCCGGCGGCGCGCGCCGCGTCGATCACCTCCTGGTCGCGCACCGAGCCGCCCGGCTGCACGATCACCGAGATCCCGGCGTCGATGAGCACCTGCGGCCCGTCGGCGAACGGGAAGAAGGCGTCGGATGCCGCCACGGAGCCCGCCGCGCGGTCGCCGGCGCGCTCCACGGCGAGCCGGCACGAGTCGACGCGGTTGACCTGGCCCATGCCGATGCCGACGGTCGCCGAGCCCTGCGCGAGCACGATCGCGTTCGACTTCACCGCGCGGCACGCCTTCCACGCGAAGATGAGCCCCGCCATCCCCTCGTCGGCTGGCCACTCGCCCGACACGAGCCGCCAGTCCTTGGCGACCGACTCGACGTCGTCCGGGAAGCGATCGGCGTCCTGCAGGAGCAGGCCCCCCGACACGAGGCGCACATCCATGCGCTCCTGACGCCAGTCGGCCGGCAGCTTGAGCACGCGCAGGTTCTTCTTCAGCGCGAACACCTCGAGGGCTTCCGGCGCGAAGTCGGGCGCCACGATGACCTCCGTGAAGATGTCGCGCAGGTTCTCGGCCATCTTCAGCGTCACGGTGCGGTTCGCCGCGATCACGCCGCCGAAGGCCGACACCGGGTCGCACTCGTGCGCGCGCAGATGCGCGCTCGCGATCGGGTCGAGGGCGTTGGGCGCGGCCACCGCGATGCCGCAGGGGTTCGCGTGCTTGATGATCGCGACGGCCGGCTTGATCATGTCGAACGCGGCCCGCAGCGCGGCGTCGGCGTCGACGTAGTTGTTGTACGACATCTCCTTGCCCTGCAGCTGCGTCGCCTGCGCGATGCCGTGCCCGCCGACGGTCGTGTAGATCGCGGCCCGCTGATGGCTGTTCTCGCCGTAGCGCAGCGTCGCCAGCCGCTCCGCCTTGATCGTCAGATGCGCGGGGAGGTCGTGTTCGGCGAGCGTGCCCTCGGCGAACCACGTGGCGACCGCGCGGTCGTACGCGGCGGTGTGCGCGAAGGCGCGGGCCGCCAGCTCGCGGCGGTGCGCGAGCCGCGTGCCGCCCTGGCCGATCGCGTCGATCACGGCAGGGTACGACTCCGGCGCCACGACGATCGCGACGTTCGCGAAGTTCTTCGCCGACGCGCGCACCATCGCGGGGCCGCCGATGTCGATCTGCTCCACGACGTCGTCGCCGCCGGCACCAGAGGCGACCGTCTCGACGAAGGGGTACAGGTTCACGACCACGAGCTCGAACGGGTCGATCTGCAGGTCGGCGAGCTGTCGCTCGTGGTGCTCCAGGCGCAGATCGGCGAGCAGGCCCGCGTGCACGCTCGGGTGCAGCGTCTTGACGCGCCCGTCGAGCGACTCGGGGAAGCCGGTGACGCTCGCGACATCCGTCACGGCATACCCGGCGTCGCGGATGCGCGCGGCCGTCGACCCCGTCGAGACGATCTCGACGTCGTTCGCGGCGAGCGCGGCGACGAGCTCGAGCAGTCCGCTCTTGTCGCTCACCGACACGAGCGCGCGACGCACCGGGATGAGATCGCGATCGCGGTACAGGGACGGGTCGTGGCTCGGGCCGGCCATGGTTCTCCTCGGTGGGGGTCAGGATGTCAGGACGAGCTCGCCGGTCGCGACGCGACGCACGACGTCGATGAGCAGCCGCCGCTCGACGGGCTTGATGCGCTCGTGCAGGGAGTGCTCGTCGTCTCCCGGCAGCACCGGCACGCGCTCCTGCGCGATGATCGGACCGCTGTCGACCCCCTCGTCGACCACGATCACGCTCGCACCGGTCTGCGTCGCGCCCGCGGCGAGCGCGTCGCGCACTCCGTGCGCGCCAGGGAACTCGGGCAGGTAGGCGGGGTGCGTGTTCACGATGCGCGGCGCGAAGCGGGCGACGACCGTCGGCGGCAGCAGCCGCATCAGACCGCTCAGCACCACCAGGTCGGGCCGCCACACGTCGAGCTGCGCGACGAGCTCGGCGCCCCACTGCTCGCGCGTCGCGAAGCGGGTGTACGGGACGGTGAACGACGGGATGCCGAACTCCTCCGCGTGCACGAGGCCGTCGGCCTCGCGGTCGGCGCCGACGACGACCACGCGCGCGGGGAACTCGGGATCGGTCGTGGCCTCCAGGAGCGCCCGCAGATTCGAGCCCCCGCCGGAGATGAGCACGGCGACCGAGAGCACGGCGTCAGTCTACCGGCGGCAGCGGATCGGGCTGCCCGACGGACTGCCCGACCGGCTGCACGGCTCGGTCGTCGGGACGGTCGTCCGCGCGCCGCGGCGACAGCAGCAGGATGCCGGCTCCGACGAGCACCTCCAGCCCCACCGCGACGGCGACCGGCCCGGGCGCGGGACCGGTCTCGGCGAGCCGTCCCGGCCCCGCCGCGCCCGACGCGAGCGCCGACAGCAGCGCCGCC
>JASGDZ010000159.1:0-3091 GCA_047606835.1 Microbacterium sp.
CGAAGAAGCGCATGTCCTGCACCTCTTCGACGACGACCGCCTGCACTACAACCCGCTCGGCCACCACGAGGTCGCGCGCATGGTGCTGCGCGCGCTCAACGTGCCGAACGATCTGCAGGCGATGCAACCGGACCCGGTCCCGCAACGCTCGTGGCGCGAGGCACGGGCCGTCGACCTCGTCTGGGCGCGCGAGCACCTCGCTCCGTGGGTGCTGCGGCGCCTGCGCCACCAGTCGTCGGGCGACGACGTGACCGCCAAGCGCCCGGAGCCGCTGCCGGTCACGAACCTCGCGCCCGGAAAGGATGCCGCAGCTGCGCGTGGGGAGCAGGTCTAGCCTGCGCTCGGGCGCAGCGCCCACAGCGCGACCGCGCTCGCGGCGGCGACGTTGAGCGAGTCGACCCCGCCCGCCATCGGGATCGTCACGACGACGTCGGCGGACTCCAGCGCTCGCCGTGTGAGCCCGTCGCCCTCGGCGCCCAGCAGCAGGGCGACCCGTTCGGGGCGCGCGGCGGCGAACGCGTCGAGCGGCATCGCACCGTCGGCGAGCGCCAGCGCGGCGAGCGTGAAGCCGGCGTCGTGCAGGATGCCGCCCGCCTGCGGCCACTCCGGCAGCCGCGTCCACGGCACCTGGAACACCGTGCCCATGCTCACGCGCACGCTGCGCCGGTACAGCGGGTCGGCGCAGCGCGGGGCGACGAGCACGGCGTCGGCGCCGAGCGCCGCCGCGCTGCGGAACGCGGCCCCCACGTTCGTGTGGTCGACGATGTCCTCCAGCACCACCACCGTGCGCGCGTGCGCGACGACCTCGGCGACCGGCCGCATCGGCGGGCGGTGCATCGCGGCGAGCGCCCCTCGGTGCACCGCGTACCCGGTGACCGCCTCGGCGATGTCGGCCGAGGCGACGTACACGTCGGTGTCGCTCTCCCCCAGCAGCACGCTCAGTTCGGAAAGCCACTTCTCCTGCGCGAGCACCGACCGCGGTGCGTGGCCGGCGGCGAGAGCCCGGGCGATCACCTTCGCCGACTCGGCGATGTAGAGTCCGCCGGCGGGCTCGCGCACGCGGCGCAGCGCGACATCCGTGAGGTCGCGATAGTCGGCCAGGCGGGGGTCGTCCGCCCGCTCCACCGTGTGGATGCGCACGCGTCCACTCTCGCAGAACCCGTAACATGCCGGAAAACCACGGGCCGTACACTCGCGCCAGGAGGTGCGCATGACAACCGTGCTCGCGCTCGACCCGACGACGGCCACGCTCGTCGACCGTGCCGCCGACCTCCTCGCCGGCAGGCGCGTCGCGGTGCTCACCGGAGCGGGCGTCTCCACCGACAGCGGCATCCCCGACTACCGCGGGAAGGGCGCGCCCGTGCGCACGCCCATGACCGCGGACCGCTTTCTGTCAGACCCCGCCGCGCGTCGGCGCTACTGGGTCGGCAGCCACCTGGGCTGGCGCGCGTTCTCGGCGGCCGAGCCCAACCCGGGGCACAAGGCGCTCGCCGAGCTGGAGGCGACGGGCGGCGCCGTCGGCGTCGTGACGCAGAACGTCGACGGGCTCCACCTGCGCGCCGGCAGCAGTCGCGTCGTGGAGCTGCACGGCACGATGCGGCGCGTCCTGTGCACCCGGTGCGGCCAGGTGTTCGACCGCCGCGACGTCGCCGCGCAGCTGGAACAGGACAATCCGTGGATCTGCGTGCCCGAGAACGTCGAGCTCGGGCCGGACGGAGACGTGCTCCCGGTCGTGAGCGAGTCGCTCGTGGTGCCGACGTGCACCGTGTGCGACGGGATGCTCAAGCCCGATGTGGTGTTCTTCGGCGAGTACATCCCCGCCGAGAGGTTCCGCGAGGCCGAGGCGCTCGTGCACGGCAGCGACGCCCTTCTCGTGGCCGGATCCTCTCTCGTCGTGAACTCCGGCATCCGGCTCGTCGAGCGCGCGCGCCGCCGCCGGCTCCCGGTCGTGATCGTCAACCGCGGCCAGACCCGCGCCGACGCGCGCGCCACCGTGCGCATCGACGCGGGCACGAGCGACGTCCTGCCTGCGCTGGCGACCGCGCTCCGAGGGTTCTCGCGCAGCGCATAGGCTCGGACGATGACCGAGCTCATCCTCGTGCGCCACGGCGAGACGGACTGGAACCGCGCTCGCCGCATCCAGGGCTCCACGGACGTCCCGCTCAACGAGACCGGTCGCCAGCAGGCGAGGGATGCCGCCGAGGCGCTGGCGAGGGAGCTCGCGCCCGCCGCACCGGTGCTGGTCGTCTCCAGCGATCTGTCGCGCGCCCGCGAGACGGCCGAGATCATCGCCGACCGGCTCGGCGCGGGCGCGCCGCGGCTCTACCGAGAGCTGCGCGAGCGCTCGTACGGCGATGCGGAGGGGGTCGTGGTGGACGAGTTCCGCGCGCGCTGGGGCGAGTGGCACGTCGCCCGGGTGCCCGGCGCCGAACCCTGGCCGCAGGTCCGGGAGCGGGGGGTGCGCGCGATCCGGCGCATCGCGAGCGACGCGCGGCGCGCCACCGCGCCGTCGGCGGCGACGGTCGTCGCCGTCTCGCACGGCGCGATGATCCGAGAGCTCATCCGGCATGCGAGCGGCGGCACGCTGCCGCTGCCAGGCGAACGCATCGGCAACGCGTCGCACCACCGCTTCCTGGTGGAACGCGAGAGCCTGCGGCTGCTGTCGTACGCGGCGGTGCCGGCCTGAGTCCGGCACGGCGCCGGGCTGGATGCACACGGTCGCCGCGAACCCGAGGCGAGTCACGATCCGGTCACGCTCGTTGTCGCGCGCGCGGGCATCCGATTAGTGTGCCCTAACCGGATGGATCCAGGTTGACGAGGACCGACTGAATTGGCAACGGGGCTGACCGAGCGCGATCGCGCGAAGGCGAATCGCCAGGCCTCGCTCCTGCGCGAGGCCGCCCGGCTGTTCGCCGAGCACGGGTTCAACGGCGTGAGCCTGGAAGACCTCGGCGCGGCCGTGGGCGTGAGCGGCCCGGCCATCTACCGCCACTTCGCCAACAAGCAGGCGGTGCTCGGCGCGATCCTGACGGGCGTCAGCCGACGACTCCACGACGGCGGGCTCGGAGTCGTCGGCGAGGTCTGCTCCCCC
>JASGDZ010000160.1:0-3001 GCA_047606835.1 Microbacterium sp.
CGGCGTCGGTCGCGCGCTCGGGGCGCGCCGCCCGCTCGGGGCGCGGCGTGCGCACCGCCTGCGTCTTCGGCGCCGTCGCGACGCGGCCCTTCGTGCCGGCGGGGATGTCGAGGTCCTCGAACAGGTGCGGGCTCGACGAGTACGTCTCGCGGGGCTCGGGCTGGCCGAACTCCAGGGCACGGTTGATGAGCGCCCACTTGTGCAGGTCGTCCCAGTCGACGAAGGTCACCGCGATGCCGGTCTTTCCCGCGCGGCCGGTGCGCCCCGCGCGGTGCAGGTAGGTCTTCTCGTCGTCGGGGATCGTGTGGTTGATGACGTGCGTCACGTCGTCGACGTCGATGCCGCGCGCGGCGACGTCGGTCGCGATGAGCACGTCGCGCTTGCCGGCCTTGAACGCCGCCATCGAGCGCTCCCGCGCCTCCTGGCTCATGTCGCCGTGCACGGCGGCGGCGTTGAAGCCGCGGTCGCCGAGCTCGTCGACGAGCTTCTGCGCGGCGCGCTTGGTGCGCGTGAAGATCACGGCCTTCGTGCCGCCCTCGGCCTGCAGGATGCGCGCGATGATCTCGTCCTTGTCGAGCGCGTGCGCGCGGTAGACGAGGTGACGGATGTTCGCCTGCGTCAGGCCCTCGTCGGGGTCGGTCGCGCGGATGTGGATGGGGTTCGACATGAACCGGCGCGCCAGGGCGACGATCGGCCCGGGCATCGTCGCCGAGAAGAGCTGCGTGTGCCGCACCGCCGGCACCTTCTGGAAGATCTTCTCGATGTCGGCGAGGAATCCCAGGTCGAGCATCTTGTCGGCCTCGTCGAGCACGACCTCGGTCGCGTTCGAGAGGTCGAGCAGGCGCTGGTTGTTGAGGTCGATGAGCCGGCCGGGCGTTCCGACGACGATCTGGGCGCCGGCCTTGAGCTGGTCGATCTGACCCTCGTACGCCTTGCCGCCGTAGATCGCGACGACGCTCGTGGAGCGGTTGGACGTGAGCATGTCCATGTCCTCGTAGACCTGCACCGCCAGCTCTCGCGTCGGCACCACGATGAGCGCCTTCACGCCCGGCTCGGGGTCGGGCCCCAGACGCTGGACGACCGGGATGCCGAAGCCGAACGTCTTGCCGGTGCCGGTCTTGGCCTGGCCGATGATGTCCTGGCCGGGAAGGCCCAGGGGGATGGTCTGCTCCTGGATGGGGAACGCGTCGACGATGCCCTTGGTGGCGAGGGCGTCGACGATGTCGGAGTCGACGCCGAGGTCGGCGAACGAAGTCATGCTGATGGTGGCCCGTCCGGCAGTGAGATGCTGCCCAGTCTCGGACGCCCTCTGCAGGATGCCGGTGCGGCTCTGCGCGGGGCGGAGGATGATCCACGCCCTCACTCATCCGCGGGCGCGGGGCCCCGATCCGTCGCCGGGACCCACCCAGCCTAGCGGACGGCTCTAGGCTGAATGCCGTGGTGAGGTGGTTCTGGCAGCGCCAGGCGGAGGGGAGGGCGCTGCAGTTGCGCGCACGCGGCGACCTCGGCGACGCCCGGCGGGTCGACTTCGACCAGCTCGCGCCCGAGGTCGGCACCTTCCTCGGGCAGGCCGCGTACCTGCAGCTCGGCTACTTCGAGACGCTCAGCGAGCTGATCGCATCCACCCCGTCGCTCAACGAGAAGGGGGCGCTGTCGCGCGCGGCAGGAGCCGCGCTCACGAAGCACGAGGGGATCGTCGCGCTCATCCGCGAGCGCGGCGACGAACCCACCGCGGTCATGCTCCCGTTCCGCGAGGGCCTCGACGCGTTCCGCGCGGCGACGCACGGCGTGCGGCCGCAGGAGACGATGCTGTCGGTGCACATCACGGCGGGGATGCTCGACGACTTCTACCTCGCGCTGGCCGCGAGCTACGGCGACACCGGCCGGCGCGTCGCGCGCATCCTTCGGGCGGACAACGATCGGCAGGCGATCGTCGACCTGCTGGCCGGGACCATCGAGGCCGACGAGGAGTGGCGGTCGCTGCTCGCACTGTGGGGCCGCAGGCTGGTGGGCGACACGCTGCTGGTCGCCCGCTCCGCACTGCGGCACACGCCGGGCAAGGGGCTCGTCGCCGCCGACGAGAAGAAGGTCGAGCCGGTGTTCACCGAGCTGATGGGCGCGCATGCGCGCCGCATGGACGCGATCGGGCTCACCGCGTAGCGGCCCGGCACCCGTGGGTCAGGCGATGCCGAGACGCTCGCGCTCGCGCGCGTCGTGCGCGACCCGCAGGAGCGCGAGGATCGCGACGAGCGGCCACGTCACGACGATCGGCGCGGCGAGGGAGGCGAGCCAGACCCAGCCGGTGTCCTGAAGGCCCAGCCACGTGAACAGCAGCCACACCGCGCCGCCGACGACGGCGCCGACCATCGGTGCGAGCGCGGCTCCGCGCGTGTCGCGGTGCGGGAGGGAGAAGTGGATGGCGGCGCCGATGGCGGCACCGAAGATCAGCGCGAGGACGACGAGCACGTCAGGCGACGAATCCGACGCGGCGCGACTCCTCGCTGCCGATCTCGATGTAGGCGAGCCCCGCGGCGGGCACGATGTAGGAGTTGCCCTTGCTGTCGGAGAACGTCAGGTGCGTGGCGCCCGAGTCGAGGGCGCTCGCGACGGACTTCTTGACGGCGTCTGCGCTCTCGCCGGTCTCGAAGCTCAGTTCGCGGCCGGTGTTCGCGATGCCGATGCGGATCTCCACGGGTGTTCCTCCTGCTGCGCCGTCGTTCGGGCGGTCCCTGAAACTCTACGACAGGTGCGGGAAGCGTCGGGCGCCGGGCATCCCGTCTCGCGGCTCCTGTTCCCGGAACCGGCGCCAGTTTCCTGATCCGGCGGCACAGGTCTGTGGTGCCGGATCAGGAAACCGCAGCCGCAGCGGCGAGCATCGGATGGCGCGGCTCGGCGTGTCGGTCGCCTCGGATAGGTTGGCGAGAGCCCAGGGGAGGAGGGTCGATGACGTCGGCGGAGGCGGTGCGGTGGGATGCCGGGCAGCTCGGCGTGCTCGCGCTGC
>JASGDZ010000161.1:0-2939 GCA_047606835.1 Microbacterium sp.
CCCAGCCCCGGCCCCGGTCCCAGCCCCAGCCCCAGCCCCAGCCCCAGCCCCAGTCCCGGCCGCGTCGGCCGTGACCAGCGTCAGCTCCCCGCCGAACGCCTCCGCCAGTCGCGCCAGCCTGCCCAGCCCCGACAGCCGGACCTTCTCGGGCGGCGCGGCGCCGTCGTTGACGACCACGACGTGCAGTCCGGCCCGCTCGATCCGCGCCGTGACCCGGATGCGGTGGGCGCGCCCGTGCCGCAGGGCGTTGGAGACCGCGTCCTCGATCACGCGCACCACCAGGACCCGCGCCTCCACCGGCAGCTGCGCATCGCATCGGGACAGGGCGTCCGACGCGTCGTCGATCGCATCGACCCACTCCGGCAGCCGCGCCAGCAACGTGCGCACCGCGGCATCCATGCCCCGGTCCAGGTCCACGGGATACAGCCGCGCGCTCATCGCGCGCAGCTCGCTCTCGCGCAGCCTGCCCAGCTGAGCGGCGACGGCTTCGAGGGGCTCGCGGTCGTCGGATCGCGCCGCCAGCCGGCGCAGCTGCGCCTCCATGATGACGAAGGAGCCCTGGACGGCCCCGTGGATCGTCTCGGCCACCTCGCGACGCACCCGCAGCTCCTCCTCCTGCAGCTCGCGAAGGAGCGCGACCTCTCGCTGCTGCGCGGCCAGCCGCATCCGATCGCCGCGGCGCGCGTGGCGCCACACCCCGACGTGCGCGAATCCGATCGCCAGCGAGAACAGGAACAGCGTCGTCGCCATGATCAGCTCGACCGCGACGGTGCGCGCGGTGCTCGCGTCGCCGAGCGCGTAGACGCCCACGGCCAGCTGCAGCGCGCTGCGCACGATCGAGGCCGCCGCGGCGATCACGAGCGAGACGAGGAAGCGCCCGCGCCCGCCGCGTCGTTCGGGGTGGATGACCCAGATCGCCGCAGCGAACAGCCCGACACCGGTCAGGTTCACGCCCGTGCGCACGATGAGCTCGATCGAGGCGACCTGGGCCGTGCCGCTGAGCACGCGGGAGAAGACGCCGAGCACCATCACCGATTGGACGCTCGTGTACACCGCGATCACCGCGGCGACGGCGACGGAGGCGACCATCATGACCCGCCGGTCCTCTCCGGGATCGGCTCCGACGTCGGTCATCCGCGCGACGGCGCCGTGTGCGCCAGGTAGGCCCGCACGGCGTCGACGCGCGGGTTGCGGTCGGGCGCGGACTGGATGCCCAGACCGGCATATGCGGCGTTCAGGTGGGCGTCCACCGAGCGGGGCGACAGTCCGAGCCGCTCGGCGATGGCGACGTTCGTCAGACCGTCCGCGACGAGCGCGACGACCTCCCGCTGACGCGCGCTGAGCCGGGCCAGCGGGCTCTGTCTGCGCACCTCGCGTTGTGCGCGGATCGCCGGGTCCAGGATCGTCCGTCCCGCGGCGACGGCGTGGATCGCGTACATGAGGGCCTGCGCCGACAGGGACGAGGTCTTGGACAGATAGCCCCAGCCGGTCGCCTCGTTCCCTGGGATGTCGAGCAGCACGTGCATCGCATCGGACGCGGACAGCACGAGCACGCCGAGCCCGGGGTTGCGCCGGCGCAGCTGCCGGCCGAGAGCGATCCCGTCGCCGTCGCCGAGGCGCAGATCCAGCAGCGCGACGTCGGCCAGCCGCGCGTCGAACCGCTCAGCGGCGCCGGACGAGCCGAACGCCGCGACGACGCGGATCCCCGGCTCCGCGTCGAGCAGCACCGTGAGCATCTGCCGGAACAACGGCTGGTCCTCGACGACGAGAACGCCGACCTCGCGCGGTGGTGCTGCCGAACCCATGGTGCCTTCGAGGTTATCCGCTCTCGAGCGAGGCGCGGGCGGGCCTTGACGGCCGCTCGTCACCCGGGAAGCGCGCGCCGTGCCCACCCGGCATCCTGCCGCGTGTATTCGATGCGGCGACTGGGGGCGTCGGGGTTGGAGACCCAGAACAGCAGCCGGGTCGGGCGCACCGCGAAGCCGACCCAGCCCGCGGGCTGGCCGAACGCGGGGGCGTCCGCGCCGCCGTGCTCGTCGAGGAATGCGGCCCACCTCGCGCGCCGTTCGGCGAGCGGGCGGGCGGCCAGCTCCGGCGTGTTCTGCCACGCGAGCTGCTGGAGGTACGGCGAGCGCAGGCGATAGGCCCGGGCCTCCTCGCCGGCATCGGCGCGACGCGCCGTCCCCTGCACCACGAGTTGGCGCGTGAATCCCGGCCAGAGCAGGGTCAGGGCCACGCGCGGCTCGTGGTCGAGGTCGGCGATCTTCGCGCTGGCGCCGTCGGTGTGGAAGTAGAAGTCGTGCCCGTCGAACTCGCTCAGCATCGTCGTGCGCGCCCGCGGAGCGCCGTCGGGCTCGACGGTCGACACCGTCATCAGCATCCGATCCTCGTCCGGGCCGGGAAGCCACTCGGCCGCGAGCGCCAGCGGATCCTCCCACGCGATGTCGGACTGCACCGGGTCGGTCTCGTGCACGATGGTCACCGGCGCGGGCGGGATGCCGGGTTCGTACGCCATGTCGCCTCCTTCCGAGCGGTTCGCCGTCACCCGAACACGAAGCCGTCGATCTCGGTCAGCGCCTCGGTCACGAACGTGACGCCGCGCTCGAAGATCGTGCGGCCGTGCGCGGGGTTCGCGCCCGTCGCGTCGCCGATCACGCCGACCGGGCCGAAGTCGTCGCTGGTCCAGCCGAACATCACCGGCTTCGCGTTGAAGCCGATGTGGGTGAGGCCCGCGATGTGCTCGGGGACGTTGCGCGCGGGCATGACGGGGGCGACCAGGTGCGGCGCGAGATGCATGACGACGCTCGTCTCGGAGAACCCGCCGTGGATGCCCTGCCCCCTCTCGTCGGGGCGCCCGTCGAGGCCGTCGCCTGCTGCGCCCGCCCCGGAGGGCATGGAGAACGTGCGCAGCCCGAACCGGCGGCGCAGCTCGCGGTTCG
>JASGDZ010000162.1:0-3530 GCA_047606835.1 Microbacterium sp.
CCAGGATGGCCGCCCACACGTTGGAGCGCAGGCCCAGGAAGACCTCGCTCGGGTCGATGCGGATCGACTCCCACACGATGCGCCCCGCGCTGTACCAGACGAGGTAGAGCCCGAACAGGCGCCCCCATTGCAGCGTGAACCGCCGACCGGCCCACAGCAGCACGACGGCGCCGATCGTGTTCCACACGACCTCGTACAGGAACGTGGGGTGGAAGAGCGTGTCGGCGGGGAGGCCGGCCGGGAACGCGGAGTTCGTGGACGAGATCTCCAGACCCCACGGCAGGTCGGTGGGCAGGCCGAAGAGCTCCTGGTTGAACCAGTTGCCGAAGCGACCGAGCGCCTGCGCCAGCAGCATCCCGGGCGCGAGTGCGTCGGCGAAGGCGGAGAAGCGCACGCCGGTCCACCTGCAGCCGAGCCACGCGCCCACCGCGCCGCCGATGAGCGCGCCGTAGATGGCGATGCCGCCCTCCCAGATCGCCCACACCGAACCCGTCTCGAAGACGTTCCACGGGTTGGAGCCCGCGCCGAAGTAGAAGCCCGGGTGCGTCAAGACGTGATAGATGCGCGCGAAGACGATCGCGATCGGAACCGCGAGGAGCGCGATGTCGATGACCACCCACGGCTCCGCGCCCCGCTTGGTGAGGCGGCGATTCGTGATGACGACCGCGACGACGATGCCGACGATGATGCACAGCGCGTAGAGGCGGATCGGGAACCCGAAGACGGGGAAGTCGTTGATGGGCGGGCTGGGGATGCTCGTCAGTACGCCGACAGCGGAGAAGGTCACGACGGCGAGTCTACTTGTCAGATCGGATCGTGCCTGCGGCGAGTTCGCGCGCGATCGCAGACACGCCCTCGATGCCGCCCTCGCGCAGCGCGCGCACGAGCGCGGTGCCGACGATGACGCCGTCCGCGTATTCCAGCACCGCCGCGACCTGCTCGGCGTTGGAGATCCCGATCCCCACGCACGCGTGGGCGGCGCCGTGGTCGCGCAGTCGCGCCACGAGCGTGCGGGCCGCGGCATCCAACTGCGCGCGCTCGCCCGTGATGCCCATCGTCGACGCCGTGTAGACGAAGCCGGTGGAACTGCGCACGATGAGGTCGAGGCGCTCGTCGGTGGAGGTGGGCGCGGCGAGGAACACGCGATCGAGCCCGGTGCGCTCGCTCGCCGCGATCCAGTCGGCGGCGGCCTCGGGCGTGATGTCGGGGGTGATCAGCCCCGCTCCCCCGGCGGCGGCGAGATCGTCGGCGTAGCGGTCGACCCCGTACTGGAAGACCGGGTTCCAGTACGTCATCACGAGCACCGGCGCGTCGACGCGGCTCGTGATCTCGCGCACGGCGGTGAACGTGTCCCGCATCCGGAACCCGGCGGCCAGCGCCGCCTGCGTCGCCTCCTGGATCACGATGCCGTCCATGACGGGGTCGCTGTAGGGCGGACCGAGCTCGAGGATGTCGACCCCGTTCTCGACGAGCGCGACCGCCGCGTCGATGCTCGTCGCCAGGTCGGGGAACCCGATCGGCAGGTAGCCGACGAGGGCGCCGCGGCCCTTCGCGCGCGCCGTCTCGATCGCGGCCGAGACACGGCTCATCGCTGCGCCTCCTCGTCGTCGTAGAGCCCGAACCAGCGGGCGGCGGTGTCCATGTCCTTGTCGCCGCGACCGCTCAGGCTCACGGCGACGATCGCGTCGGGGCCCAGCTCCCGGCCGACGCGCAGGGCGCCGGCGAGGGCGTGGGCGGACTCGATCGCCGGGATGATGCCCTCGGTCTCCGACAGCAGGCGCAGCGCGTCCATCGCCTCGGTGTCGGTGGCCGGGATGTACGCGGCGCGCCCGATCGAGGCGAGCCACGAGTGCTCGGGCCCGACGCCCGGATAGTCGAGGCCGGCCGAGATCGAGTGCGACTCGACGGTCTGCCCGTCCTCGTCCTGCAGCACGAAGGTCTTCGCCCCGTGCAGCACGCCGATGCGCCCGCGCTCGATGGATGCCGCGTGCCGCGGCGTGTCCACACCGTCGCCGGCGGCCTCCACGCCGTAGAGCTCGACGGCCGCGTCGTCGAGGAAGGCGTCGAACATGCCGATGGCGTTGGAGCCGCCGCCCACGCACGCCACGACCGCGTCGGGCAGGCGCCCTGTGCGCTCCAGCAGCTCGGCGCGCGCCTCCTCGCCGATGACCTTCTGGAAGTCGCGCACCATCGCGGGGAACGGATGCGGCCCCGCCGCCGTGCCGAAGATGTAGTTCGTCGTCTCGACACTCGCGACCCAGTCGCGGTATGCCTCGTTGATCGCGTCTTTGAGGGTGCGCGAGCCCGTCGTCACCGGGATCACCTCGGCGCCGAGCAGGCGCATCCGGGCGACGTTCAGAGCCTGGCGCTGCGTGTCGACCTCGCCCATGTACACCGTGCACTCGAAGCCGAACAGGGCCGCCGCGGTGGCGGTGGCGACGCCGTGCTGCCCTGCGCCGGTCTCGGCGATGACGCGGGTCTTGCCGAGGCGCTTGGTGAGCAGCGCCTGCCCGAGCACGTTGTTGATCTTGTGCGAGCCGGTGTGGTTGAGGTCCTCGCGCTTGAGGAAGACGCGCGCTCCCCCGGCGTGGGCGGCGAAGCGCGGCACCTCGGTGAGCGCGGAGGGCCGGCCCGCGTAGTCCTTGAGGAGCGCGAGGAAGTCGCGCTGGAACGCCGGGTCGGCCATGGCGGACTCGTACACCGCCGTCAGCTCGTCGATCGCGGCGATGAGCGACTCGGGCATGTAGCGGCCGCCGAACTCGCCGAAGAACGGGCCGGGGGCGTCGCGGAGGGCGGCGGTCACGACCCCACCTCCAGGAATGCGCGCAGCGTCGCCACGGGGTCGCCGGTGACGAGCGCTTCGCCGATGAGCACCACGTCGGCCCCGGCCGCGCGGTAGTGCGCGACATCCGCCGGCTTCAGCACGGCCGACTCGGCGACTTTAACCACACCGGCGGGGATGGATGCCGCGAGCCGCCCGAACAGGTCTCGGTCGAGCTCGAAGGTCGACAGGTCGCGCGCGTTGACGCCGACGAGCTTCGCCCCGAGCTCGAGGGCGATGTCGAGCTCGGCCGCGGAGTGCGTCTCGACGAGCGGCGTCATGCCGAGGTCGACGATCAGCGCGTGCAGGTCGGTGAGCGTCGGCCGGTCGAGGGCGGCGACGATGAGCAGCACGAGGTCGGCCCGGGCCGCGCGGGCTTCGAGCACCTGGTAGGGCGTGGCGACGAAGTCCTTGCGCAGCACCGGCAGGCCCACCGCGTCGCGGACGGCGGTGAGATCGTCGAGGCTGCCCTTGAAGCGGCGGCCCTCGGTGAGCACGCTGATCGCCGACGCGCCGCCGGCCTCGTAGAGTCGCGCCTGATGCGCGGGGTCGGGGATGCCGGCGAGATCGCCGCGCGAGGGGCTCGCCCGTTTGATCTCGGCGATGATCTTGACGCGGTCGGCGGGAGCGAGCGCGGCGAGGGCGTCACGCGCGGGCGGCTGCGCGAGCGCCGCGCGCTCCACGGCGGCGAGCGGTCTGCTGTCCGCGC
>JASGDZ010000163.1:0-5079 GCA_047606835.1 Microbacterium sp.
CATCGACCAACGACTCGACGCCCACGACAAACGATTCGACAGCATCGACCAACGACTCGACGCCCACGACAAACGATTCGACAGCATCGACCAACGACTCGACGCCCACGACAAACGATTCGACGGCATCGACCACCGACTCGACGGACTGACCGTCGTGGTGGAGCAGGTCCGAGACGCCGTGCTCGCCCTCAGCGATCGCGACCCCGGGCGCACCTGAGTCGGAGGTCAAGGCCGTCTCCCGCCGCGCGAGCCGGGTCCGGGCACACCGCCTCCGGCGGCTGCTCGACCACTGGGATGCGGCTCAAAGACCCGGGCGACCCGCGGAAAGTCCGCGGCCGCCTCCGGCGGCTGCTCGACCACCGGGATGCGGCTGGCTCAGACGAGCGCCGCCGCCGGACGGCGGGACAGCCTCATCCAGGTCTCCACGACGGTGTCGGGGTTCAGCGACATCGACCCGATCCCCTGCTCCAGCAGCCACTCAGCGAGATCGGGGTGATCCGACGGGCCCTGGCCGCAGATCCCCACGTATTTGCCTCGGCGCGCGCACGCCTCGATCGCCATGGCGAGCAGCTTCAGCACCGCGGGGTTTCGCTCGTCGAACGTCGCCGCGACGAGCGACGAGTCGCGGTCGAGGCCGAGGGTCAGCTGGGTCATGTCGTTCGACCCGATCGAGAAGCCGTCGAACACGTCCAGGAACTCGTCCGCGAGGAGGGCGTTAGACGGCAGCTCGCACATCATGACGACCTCGAGCCCGTTCTCCCCGCGGCGCAGGCCGTTCTCGGCGAGGAGGTCGACGACGCCGCGTCCCTCGGCGACCGTGCGCACGAACGGGATCATCAGCTTCACATTGGTGAGCCCCATCTCGTCGCGCACGAACCGCATCGCCTCGCACTCCATGTCGAAGCACGCGCGGAAGTCGGGCGAGACGTACCGCGAGGCGCCGCGCCATCCGATCATCGGGTTCTCCTCGTCGGGCTCGTACCGGTCGCCGCCGAGCAGGTTCGCGTACTCGTTGGACTTGAAGTCGCTCATCCGCACGATCACCGTCTCGGGGGCGAACGCCGCGGCGATCATCGACACGCCCTCCGCCACACGCCGCACGAAGAAGTCGCGCGGGGAGGCGTAGGCGCCGATGCGCTCGTCGACCTCGGCCTTCAGTTCCGGCGGGAGCGTGTCGTGCTCCAGGAGCGCTCGGGGGTGGATGCCGATCTGCCGGTTGATGATGAACTCCAGGCGCGCAAGGCCCACGCCGTGGTTGGGCAGCTTGGCGAACGAGAACGCCTGGTCGGGGGTGCCGACGTTCATCATGATCTTCACCGGGATGTCGGGCATCGCGTCCAGGCGCGTCTCCTCCTCGATGAACTCGAGGATGCCGTCGTACACGAACCCGTCGTCGCCTTCGGCGCACGAGACGGTCACCTCCGTGCCGTCGGCGAGCCGTGCGGTCGCTCCGCCGGTGCCGACCACGGCCGGGATGCCGAGCTCCCGCGCGATGATCGCGGCGTGGCATGTGCGGCCGCCACGGTTCGTGACGATCGCCGACGCCTTCTTCATGATCGGCTCCCAGTCGGGGTCGGTCATGTCGGCGACGAGCACGTCTCCCGGCTGGAACCGGTCCATGTGCGCGATGCTCTCCAGCACGCGTACCGGGCCCGCCCCGATCCGCTGCCCGATCGCGCGGCCGGTCACCAGCACGTCGCTGCGCTCGCGCAGCACGAACCGCCGCATGACGGCCCCGTCGGCGCGGGAGACGACGGTCTCCGGGCGGGCCTGCACGATGAACAGCTCGCCGGTGACCCCGTCCTTGGCCCACTCGATGTCCATCGGCCGGCCGTAGTGCTCCTCGATCACGAGCGCCTGGCGGGCGAGCTCCTCCACATCCTCGTCGCCGATGCAGAACCGGCGGCGATCGGCCGGAGCGACGTCTTCGAACGCCGTCGACCCGCCGACGCTCACACCGTCGGTGTAACGCATCGCGATCGCCTTCTCCCCCACCTGACGCTTGAGGATCGCGGGACGACCGGCACGCAGCGCGGGCTTGTGGACGTAGAACTCGTCGGGGTTGACGGCGCCCTGGACGACGGCCTCGCCGAGCCCGTACGACCCGGTGACGAACACCGCGCGATCGAAGCCCGACTCGGTGTCGACCGTGAACATGACGCCGGAGGCGCCGACATCCGATCGCACCATGCGCTGCACGCCCGCCGACAGCGCGACGTCGTGGTGGTCGAAGCCGTGGTGCACGCGATAGGCGATCGCGCGGTCGTTGTACAGCGACGCGTACACGTGCTTGACGGCGTGCAGCACGTTCTCGATCCCGCCGATGTTCAGGAACGTCTCCTGCTGGCCGGCGAAGCTCGCGTCGGGAAGGTCCTCCGCCGTCGCGCTGGAGCGCACCGCCCACGTGACCTCGTCGGGCTGCGGGTCTCCCGCGACGAGCCGCGCATACGCGTCGCGGATGTCGCGCTCGAGCTCGGCGGGGAACGGCTGCCGCTCGATCCACTCGCGCACGTCCGCGCCTACGCGGCTGAGCTCGGCGACGTCGTCGATGTCGAGCGCCTCGACGGCCGCGCGGATGCGGTCGCGCAGTCCGTCGGCGGCGAGGAACGCACGATAGGCGTCGGCCGTCGTGGCGAACCCTCCCGGCACTTTGACGCCCGCGTGGGAGAGGTGCGACACCATCTCGCCCAACGACGCGTTCTTCCCGCCCACGTGGGGCAGGTGGGCCATGCCGATGTCTTCGAACCACAGGATGTTGGTCATGTCTCTCACCTTCTGGGTACCGGCCCTGACTGTCGGGCCGCTCGGGGGTCAGGCATCGCGCAGCTTCATGGTCTGCATGATGACGGCGGACATCTCCTCGACGCTCTTCGTCGACGAGTTGAGGAAGGGGACGCGGTTGCGGCGGTACAGATCCTCGGCGCGGCGCAGCTCCAGCGTGCACTGCTCCAGGCTCGCGTAGCGCGACCCGGGGCGGCGCTCGTGCCGCACCTGGCTGAGACGCAGCGGCGTGGTGACCAGCCCGAAACAGCGCCGCGCGTGCGCGGCGACCGTGCGAGGCAGCCCCTCGGTGGGGAAATCGTCGTCGGTGAGCGGATAGTTCGCGACGAGCAGCCCGTACTGCAGGGCGAGGTACATCGTCGTGGGCGTCTTCCCGCAGCGGCTCGGCGCGATGATGACGACCTCCGCGATGTCCAGCGCCCGCGTCGACTGCCCGTCGTCGTGCTCGATGGCGTATTCCACCGCACGCATGCGCGCGAGGTAACGGTGCATGTCGCCGACGCCGTGATACTGGCCGAGCTGCTCCGATGCCGTCGTGCCGAGCGCCCTCTCCAGCTCGGTGAGGTGTCCGGCGAGAAGATCGATGATGACGGCGCGGGAGCCGGCGAGGATGGTGCGCAGCGCCGCCTGCTTGACCGTCGTGAACACGATGGGCGCGAGCCCGGCATCCGCCGCGGCGTCGATGTCGGCGACGACGTTGCGCGCCCCCTGGACGGTGTCGACGAACGGCACCGTGTGCCGCTGGAAGTCGATCGCGGGGAAGTTCACCAGCAGCGCGCTGCCGAGCGTCTCGGCCGTCACCCCGGTGCTGTCCGACACGAAGTAGGCGGCACGGCGCACGGCGGACGGCGACGCCGCGGACGCCGGGAGCTCGGTCATGGGCCCAGGCTAGATCGCGCCCCGGCGTCCCGACGGGGGCCTTCTCGCCGCAAGAATCGTGATTCCTTCGCTCCTCTCAAGAAGGCGGGTCGGCTCCCGCGCCGGGGACCCGGGAACCGCTGCCTAGACTGGACGGATGAGCAGACCGCGCCTCTACTCCGGCATGCAGCCCTCGGCCGACTCCCTCCAGGTCGGCAACTACATCGGAGCGCTCATGCAGTGGCGCGAGCTGCAGACGTCGTACGAGGCGTTCTTCTCGGTCGTCGACCTGCACGCCCTCACCCAGCCGAACGACCCCGCGGAACTGCGCGAGAAGACCCGCCGCACGGCGGCGCAGTACATCGCTGCAGGCATCGAGCCGTCGAGATCGACGCTGTACGTGCAGTCGCACGTGCCGGCGCACGCCGAGCTCGCGTGGGTGCTGTCGACTCTCACCGGGTTCGGCGAGGCGAGCCGCATGACGCAGTTCAAGGACAAGTCCGCGCGCTACGGCGCGGACGCCACGAACGTCGGGCTCTTCACGTATCCGGTCCTGATGGCCGCCGACATCCTGCTGTATCAGACCGACATCGTGCCGGTCGGCGACGACCAGAAGCAGCACGTCGAGCTCACGCGCGATCTGGCGGAGCGCTTCAACGCGCGGTACGGGACGGCGTTCACGGTGCCGCTGCCGATGATCCAGCGCGACACGGCGCGCATCTACGACCTGCAGAACCCCCTGGCGAAGATGTCGAAGTCGGCGGAGTCGGATGCCGGGGTGCTGTGGCTGCTCGACGACCCCGCCGTGTCGGCGAAGAAGGTCATGCGAGCCGTCACCGACTCGGAGGGGTCGGTGCGCTACGACCGCGAGGCCAAACCCGGCGTGTCGAACCTGCTCGTGATCTACGCGGCTCTGACCGGTCGGCAGATCCCCGCGATCGAGGACGAGTACGCGGGCCGCGGCTACGGCGACTTCAAGAAGGGGCTCGCGGAGGTGGTGGTTTCGGAGTTCGGGCCGGTGCGCGCCCGCGCGCTGGAGCTGCTCGACGACCCCGCGGAGCTCGACCGCGTGCTCGCGGCCAACGCGGCGAGGGCCGAGGAGGTCGCGAACCGCACCCTCGCCGATGTGTACGACAAGGTCGGCCTGCTGCGCCGCGGGTAGCCCTGCCCCGCGCGGCATCCCTTGCCCGCGAGACAGCGCGCGGCATCCCCGCCCATGAGACAGCGCGCTGCGCGGCAGACGCCGCGGCGTGTCACGCGCAACGAGCTGTCTCACCGAACCCGGGCGGACCCGAGCGACGAACCGCCCCGCACGGGTAATCTGCTGGAATGCTGCCCGTCGTCTTGCACACGCCGCGGCTCGAGCTGTCGATCCCCACGACGGCGGACGTCGAAGCCATCACCGCGGCGGCCCAGGACCCGGAGGTGCCGCGCTGG
>JASGDZ010000164.1:0-4884 GCA_047606835.1 Microbacterium sp.
CGGGGGCCTTCCCCGGATGCTCCGGCGCCCGGTGCCCGTCGAGCGCCGGAGTCCCCACAGCATGCGCCGAAACGCGACGCCGCGAGGGCGCACGATCGCAATCTGGGGAAAAGTGGGGCGTTCCGGTCGCCTGTGGAGGAGCAGACGCCCCGTGAACAGTGGGTCGACGCGAATGTCGGTTGTCGTATCTATCTTCGAATCAGAGAGGGAAGGAGACGAAATGACTCTCGCGATGAAGACGGATGCCACTCCGGCGCTGCCGTTCTCGACGCCCGTGCTGCACGCTCCGCAGGGGATCAGGCTCGTCCGCGCGGCGGACGACCTGTGGCGAGTGCTGGCGCCGGGAGGGCGCGTCATCGGGCATCTCCAGGCGGTGACGCATCCTCTCGGGCTGCGCTATCGGGCACGCCGGTACCACGCCGCCACCGGCCGCTTCCGCGACCTCGGCGACTTCTGGTCGCCCGACGAGGCGACGGCGTGCCTGCGCTGACTCAGACGACGGCGTCGAGTCGCTCGCCCGGAACGCCGGCAGCGACCTCGCTCCACGCCTGTGCGACGCCGCCATGCGGCAGAGGCACCTGCCACTGCGTGATGACGCGGGAGATGCCCTCTCGGAGCGCGTCGCGGCTGCGGCGCAGGGTGTCGAGGTCGCTGCGGATCCATCCGACCCGCAGTCCGCCCCACACCGTCATGCCCACAGAACCGAGCGCGATGACGGGCAGGCCGAGCGCGGCGAACGGGGGAACACGCGACCGCGGCCGATCTTGTAGGAAGTCCACATTTGCGATTGGCTCCTTCAATGACGCGCCGTATCGTTCAACTCCTCGTCGGGCTCGCGATGTATGGATTCGGCTGCGGTCTGATGGTCCAAGCCGGCATCGGCCTCGACCCGTGGACGGTCTTCGCGCAGGGGATCTCGCTGCACACCGGCGTCGGCGTCGGCTGGGTCACCAACGTCGTCGGGTTCCTCGTGCTGCTGCTGTGGATCCCTCTTCGACAGAGGCCCGGCTTGGGCACGATCGCCAACGTCCTGCTGGTGGGCACCTGCATGCAGTTCACCGTGGACCTCATCGGGCCGTTCGGCGAAACGGTCGCGAGGATCGCGGTGTTCGCGGCGGGACTGATCGCGGTCGCCGTCGCATCCGGCCTCTACATCGGATCGCACTTCGGACCGGGACCGCGCGACGGGCTGATGACCGGCATCCGCTCTCGATTCGGCTGGCCGATCTGGCTGGCGCGCACGGTGGTCGAGATCGCCGTGCTGGCCGCGGGCTGGCTGCTCGGCGGCGACGTCGGAGTGGGCACGATCGCGTTCGCCGCGCTCATCGGCCCCCTCGTGCACGTCGCGCTGCCGCCGCTGGACACCCGCCGCGTGCGATCAGGTGCCACGCCGTCGCACAAGACCGGGACACCACGCTGATCCCGCAGCGTCCCGGTGTCGAACCGCCTCAGTGCTCGCGGAACTCCGGCCAGTCACTGCCGGGCGTGAGGTGCGAGTACAGCGCTCCCTTCGCCGCATCCATCGTGTCGTACGCGCCCAGCGGAGCGTCGGCGCCGGCCAGCGTGACGGTGAACGCGGCCTCGTCCTTGCGGATGATGCCGACCACGCCGGCGCTGCCGTACGCCACCCACAGCCTGCGGGTGTCGGTCTCAGTCATGGCGACTCCTTGCTTCGATCTTGACGCTACGCCGCGGGGGTGTCCGATACCAGGGCCCCGGTCGCGGGCGACTTCGCGTCGCTCCCGGTAGCCTGGATGCCTGACCCCCAGTAGCTCAGTGGATAGAGCAGCGGCCTTCTAATCCGCCGGTCAGGTGTTCGAATCACCTCTGGGGGGCTGTGGTGCGCCGGGCGAGGTCGGCTCCGTCGATAGGATGGCGGCATGGTGGGCGCTTCCGAGAACGACCGGCTCGTCTGGATCGACTGCGAGATGACGGGTCTTGATCTCGCGGTCGACGAGCTCGTCGAGATCGCCGTCGTCGTCACCGACTTCGAGCTTCGCCCCCTCGATCCGGGGTTCCAGGTCGTCATCAGGCCCGACGCGTCGGCGCTCGGGCAGATGAGCGAGTTCGTCACCGAGATGCACCGCGCCTCCGGGCTCCTCGAGGAGATCCCGTCCGGGGTGAGCCTGGCCGACGCGGAGTTCCAGGCCCTGGAGTACGTGCAGCGATTCGTGCCCCTGGAGGGCAAGGCCCCCCTCGCGGGGAACACCATCGGCACCGACCGCATGTTCCTCGCCAAGTACATGCCGCGCCTGGATCGCTGGCTGCACTACCGGAACGTGGACGTGTCCTCCATCAAGGAGCTCGCCCGGCGCTGGTACCCGCGGGCATACATCCACGCGCCGGCGAAGGACGGAGGCCATCGAGCCCTCGCCGACATCCGCGAGTCGATCCGTGAGCTCGCCTACTACCGGCAGGCGGTGTTCGTGTCCCAGCCGGGACCGTCCAGCGAAGACGCGCGGTCCGTGGCGGCATCCGTCGTGTCGTCGTTCTCGATGCAGGTGTGAGAGAATCTTCTGGCTGCCCGCGCAGGCGGGCGCATGGTGGGTATAGCTCAGTTGGTAGAGCACCTGGTTGTGGTCCAGGGGGTCGCGGGTTCAAGTCCCGTTACTCACCCCAAATGGGTCAGGTTTGAACTTTCGACCAAGGGACCGCTCTTGGTCGAGGTTCGGACCTGACCCATCTTCTTTGCCTCGGCGGCCCAGGTGAGGGCGTCGGCCTGCAAGCCTTCGATGCTCAGCCCGTCCTACGGAGTCTTGTAGCCGACCCGAACGTTGTTGTCCTCATCGACGTAGATCGCCTTGAACAGCGCCTGGTTGCACAGCCGGCGGTTCGCGTCGTCGGCTGTCTTGTAGATGTCGGCCGCGTTCGACAGCAGGGTCAGCGAGTCATCGAGGTTCGCGCGGGCGAAGGCGTACTCGCCGTGGTGGGCGTCGATCCGGTTCTGGATCGTCTCCAGCGATGCCGTGATCCGATCCTGCTCCCGCTTGAGCAGCTCCAACGGGACCGCTCCCGCGTAGTGAGCACGGAGCAGCTTTTCCTTCTCGTCTTCGAGCTGGGTCCGACGCGTGGCGAGATCCGCGAGTTCCGCGGCACCCTCGGACATCATCTCGTCGAACCGTGCGTGCAGCGTGGACGAGAGCGCGAGCTTGGTCTCCGCGCTGATCTGGACGTGATCGTAGAACTGCTCGACGAGCCGCTCGACGTGCTCGATGAGCATCGCTTGACGGGTCCAGTCACCTCCGCCGCCGTGCCTGCTGCCACAGACGAAGTACGGATAGATCGTGCCCTGGCTGCTCTTCGCGTTGCACACGATCAGACCCTATGAGTGCGGGGTTGAAGCACACTGTCGCGACCACGGCGATCGCCCGCGAGCTCGCCGGCTGGTGCTGGTCCCTGGCCACCATGGACTGACCCCGAAGACTCGTTCACGCCCGGGTGTCGGCGGCGGTTGAAGACTGGTCAGTTTCGGCGGTGAAAAGTGGTCACTCATCACGATTGGAGAGTGATCATCTTGGAGGACTGGGCGTTGATCCGGAGGCTGGCGGCGGAGGGCGTGTCGAAGGCGCGCATCGCGGAGCGGTTAGGCATTTCTCGGACGACGGTGTTGAAGGCGGTGCGGTCGGAATCGCCGCCGCGGTATGAGCGGACGCCGGCGGAGTCGTCGTTCGTCGCGTTCGAGCCGCGGGTGCGGGCGATGTTGGCGGAGAGGGCCGCAGTCAGCGTGCCGTCCGCAGCGACCGTGACGACCACATTCGGCAGATCGACAGGCACCTCAGGCTCATGGTCGCGCAAGTGGTGTGGGCGTGAGAGGTTCATCGGCTGTCAGCACGTTCTTCAGCGGCGCTTGGACGGAGATCATGACGATCAGGTGCGCCTGTTCCACCGGCTTTCGGTTCGGAGCTCGCCTGGGGTGGTTGGAGGAGACGCCTCAGTGTGATCTCATCTGGCAGTCCGATGTGCTGCTATTCGTCAGCGACGAGGAAGCGGATGCCCTCCCGGTAGCTCGTGATTGCGAAGTCCGGGAATCGCGTCGTGAACTTGGAGGAGTCGAAGATGTTGTCCTGCCGGTAGCGCGGGAGGAGCTCCTCGGCCTCCTTGACAGCAGGGTTGAGCAGCCCGCCGATGCGGAACGCCCACCCGGGCACCGTGGTGTACCCGATTCTTCGGCCGGTGGTCTCGGAGGCGATGTCGATCATCTGTCGGTAGCGGAGGCGATTAGGGTCGATGGGGAGGTGCCAGGTCTGGCCGTAGGTGTCGGGAGTGTTGCCGATGAGGGCCAACGCGCGGCTGGCGTCGGGGGTCCAGATCAGGCTGCGCTTCGCGTCAGCGTTCAGTGGCACGAGGGGCCGCTTGCCCTGCTTGATGCGGTTGAACACAGCCGCGTTCGTGAGACTCTGCGTCTTGCCTGGACCGTAAAACTCGGGGGCGCGGCAGATCACCGCGTCGATCGTGCCCGCCTCCATCTCCTTCAGCAGCATCGTGGCGATATGCGCGCGTACGGTCGCCTTGCGTCCGGCCGGTTCGAACGCGGTGTCTTCGGTCTGGGGCGTAGCGGTGCGAGGGTACATGTAGGTGTTGTCGAAGAACACGAGCTTGCTTTCGTGCTTCTGGCAGGCGGCGATCGTGTTCGCCATCATCGTCGGGAACTTCTGTTCCCAAAGCGTCGAGTCCATCGGTAGACCGACGGTGAGGTAGACGATCTCGCTGCCCGCCACCGCCCGGTCGGTGGCCTCGGCGTCCATCAGGTCGGCGGGGACGAGTTGATCGTCGTCGTTGATCTTGCGGGGGTTGCGGCTGACGAGCCGGATATCGCGGGTGAAGCCGCGGTGGAGTTCGCGAGTGAGTTCGTCGGCGATCTGACCGCCGGAGCCGAGCACGGTC
>JASGDZ010000165.1:0-6785 GCA_047606835.1 Microbacterium sp.
CACGGGCGTCGAGAACGGCAGCGCCGGGGTGGCATCCGTCTTCATCGCGAGAGTCATTTCGTCTCCTTCCCCCTCTGATTCGAAGATAGATACGACCGCCGACATTCGCGTCGACCCACTGTTCACGGGGCGTCTGCTCCTCCACAGGCGACCGGAACGCCCCACTTGTCCCCAGATCGCGATCGTGCGCCCTCGCGGCGTCGCGTTTCGGCGCATGCTGTGGGGACTCCGGCGCTCGACGGGCACCGGGCGCCGGAGCATCCGGGGAAGGACCCCGGAGCCAGAGAGGAGAACAGCATGAGCGAGGTCATCACCGTCGTCGGGAACATCACGCAACCAGAGCTCAGGACGACGCAGAACGGCGTGCCGATCCTGAGCTTCCGCATCGCCAGCACCGCCCGCCGCTTCGACAAGGGGGAGGACCGATGGGTCGACGGCGCCACGAACTGGTACAGCGTCTCGGTGTTCCGCAGGCTCGCCGAGCACGCGTCGCGATCGCTGCGCAAGGGCGACCGGGTCGTCGTCACGGGAAGACTGCGTCTGCGCGACTGGGAGACGGCTCTGAAGAAGGGCGTCACTGCGGAGATCGACGCCGACGCGCTCGGGCACGACCTGCTGTGGGGCATGACGACGTTCCACCGCTCGGGCGGCGCGGCGGGCGAGCAGCAGTCGGATGCGCGCGAGAGCGCAGAGGCGGCATGGACTGCTCCCGGTACCGATCCCGGCGGGACGCCGACCACCGGGTGGCCGATCGTCGCTTCGGGCGGCACGGCGAACGAGTCAGGCGGCACGGCGCACGAGTCCGGCGGCACGGCGCACGAGCTTGGCGGCACGACGCAACCGGACGACCGGCGCCAGCTGGTCGGCGCGAGCGGGGAGACGCCGTTCTGAGCTCGGGCGGCGCGCGGGTCACGGCCGGTGCACGGGGCGGCGCCTCATAGACTCGTCTGGTGTCGTGCCGCCTCGTCCGCCATCCCTCGATCGCCGCGGCGACGGGCGTCCTGTTCGTCGGCCTGTTGACGGCGGGGTGCGCCCCGGAGCCGGAGCAGACCCCGACGAGTCCCGCCCGCTCGGCGTCGGCCGTCACACAGAGCCCGAGCCCGAGCCCGACGGCCAGTGCCGGGCCGGTGCTGCATCCGGACGGCAGCGCCGCCGACAACCTTCCGCTGTTCGCCGCTGTCACCAAGAAGGTGTGGGGCTCGTCGAACAAGGCGAAGGGGCGCGCCTACGTCGACGCACTCGTGCGCGCCGGGTTCGACAAGGCGGCGATGCAGGTGACCAAGGACACGTCGACCGTCGGCAACGCGGCGGAGAGCATCCAGTTCTCCGTGCTGTGGGAGGGCGAGTGTCTCGTCGGGCAGGTCGGTCCGGCGACGGGCAAGCCGGTCACGGCGGTGATGCCCGCGCTGGAGGGCGATCTGTGTCTCGTCGGGAACACCCGCACGATCGACTGGTGAGCTGCCGGCGGCGGGGAGCCGGGCGATCCGCGGCCGGTAGGCTTTTTCGTTATGGCTGAGTACATCTATCAGATGGTGCGCGCTCGCAAGGCCGTGGGCGACAAGGTGATCCTCGACGACGTCACGATGGCGTTCCTTCCCGGCGCGAAGATCGGCGTCGTCGGGCCGAACGGCGCCGGGAAGTCGACGATCCTCAAGATCATGGCGGGGCTCGACCAGCCCTCCAACGGCGAGGCGAGGCTCACGTCCGGCTTCAGCGTCGGCATCCTCATGCAGGAGCCTCAGCTCGACGAGGACAAGACCGTCCTGGAGAACGTGCAGCAGGGCGTGGGTGCCATCAAGGGCAAGGTGGACCGCTTCAACGAGATCTCCGCGCTCATGGCCGATCCCGATGCCGACTTCGACGCGCTGCTGGCCGAGATGGGCGTGCTGCAGGAGGAGATCGACCATGCGGACGCGTGGGACCTCGACGCGCAGCTCGAGCAGGCGATGGACGCCCTTCGCACTCCGCCGTCGGACGCGATCGTGAAGAACCTCTCGGGCGGCGAGAAGCGCCGGGTGGCGCTGTGCAAGCTGCTGCTGCAGAAGCCCGACCTGCTGCTGCTCGACGAGCCCACCAACCACCTCGACGCGGAGAGCGTGCTGTGGTTGGAGCAGCACCTCGCGAAGTACCCCGGAGCGGTGCTCGCCGTGACCCACGACCGCTACTTCCTCGATCACGTGGCGGAGTGGATCTGCGAGGTGGACCGCGGCCGCCTGTATCCCTACGAGGGCAACTACTCGACGTACCTGGAGAAGAAGCAGGAGCGACTGCAGGTCCAGGGCAAGAAGGACGCGAAGCTCGCCAAGCGCCTGGCCTCCGAGCTGGAGTGGGTGCGCAGCAACCAGAAGGGCCGGCAGGCAAAATCCAAGGCGCGCCTCGCGCGCTACGAGGAGATGGCTGCCGAGGCCGAGCGCACCCGCAAGCTCGACTTCGAGGAGATCCAGATCCCGCCGGGCCCCCGCCTCGGGCAGGTCGTGCTGGAGGCCAAGAACCTGCAGAAGGGCTTCGACGGCCGCAGCCTCATCGACGGGCTGAGCTTCTCCCTGCCGCGCAACGGCATCGTCGGCATCATCGGCCCCAACGGCGTCGGCAAGACGACCCTCTTCAAGACGATCGTCGGGCTTGAGCCCCTCGACGGCGGCGAGCTCAAGATCGGCGAGACGGTCGACATCTCCTACGTCGATCAGAGCCGCGGTGGCATCGATCCGAACAAGAACCTGTGGGAGGTCGTCTCCGACGGGCTCGATTTCATCCAGGTCGGAAAAGTGGAGATTCCCTCCCGGGCATACGTCTCCCAGTTCGGCTTCAAGGGCCCCGATCAGCAGAAGAAGGCGGGTGTGCTCTCCGGCGGCGAGCGCAACCGGCTGAACCTGGCCCTCACCCTCAAGCAGGGCGGCAACCTGCTGCTGCTCGACGAGCCGACGAACGACCTCGACGTCGAGACCCTCGGCTCGCTGGAGAACGCGCTCCTCGAGTTCCCCGGCTGCGCGGTCGTGATCACGCACGACCGGTGGTTCCTCGACCGCATCGCGACCCACATCCTCGCCTACGAGGGCACCGACGAGCAGCCGGACAGGTGGTACTGGTTCGAGGGCAACTTCGAAGCCTACGAGGAGAACAAGATCGCACGCCTGGGCGCCGACGCCGCGAAGCCGCACCGCTCCACGCACCGCAAGCTCACGCGCGACTGAGCGGGTGCGACCGATGCGCCTGCATGTGCCGATCCCGCTGCGCTGGGGCGACCTCGACGCGTTCAACCACGTCAACAACACGGCGATGTTCAAGCTCCTCGAAGAGGCGCGCGTGCGCGCCTTCTGGAGTCCGGGGGAGGGGGAGGACGCCCCGCCGACCGCGGTGCTCGACACGAGCCGTCGCGGCGGCGTCCTCACGCTCATCGCCCGCCAGGAGATCGAGTACCTGGCGCCGGTGCCGTACCAGCGGCATCCGCTGGATGTGCAACTGTGGTTCGGCAAGCTCGGCGGCGCGAGCGTCGAGGTCTGCTACGAGGTGCTGAGCCCCGCCGAGACCGCGGGCGAGCAGGGCCAGACCGTGTACGCGCGCGCGATGACGACGGTCGTGATGGTGGATGCCGCCGGCGGCCGGCCGATCCGCATCTCCGACGCCGCGCGCGCGGCGTGGGAGCCGTACGTCGGCCCGCCCGTCGCGTTCGCGCACCGGCGCTGAGCCGCGGTGCCCGTGGTGAGCCGCGGTGCTCGTGGTGAGCCGCGATGCCGTCAGGCGGTCGCGTCCGGCACCCGCACCATGACCTCCTGCGCGACGCTGGCCAGCAGGCATCCCTCGCGCGAGTAGATGCGCCCAAGTCCGAGGCCCCGTCCGCCGGTGGCGCTCGGCGACTCCTGCACATACAGCATCCACTCGTCGGCCCGGCCCGGCCGGTGCCACCACATCGCGTGGTCGAGGCTCGCGACCTTCAGGCCCGGGGTCAGCCAGGGCACTCCGTGTGCGCGCAGGATCGGCTCCTGGATCGTCAGGTCGCTCATGTAGGCCAGCGCGGCGCGGTGCATCAGCGGGTCGTCCTGCAGGCGGCCGCGCGTGCGCATCCAGACCGCTTGACGCGCGACCCGCTCTCGGACCGAGACGTAGACCGGCGAGGGGACGTGTCGGAGCTGCACCGGGCGGTCGGTGAAGAAGCGCTTCGCGGTCGGATGCACGTCCTCGAGGTGCTCCTCCGTGTCCGGCAGGTCCTCCGGGGCCGGGATGTCGCGCGGCATCGGCTCCTGATGCGCGAGCCCCGAGTCGTGGTCCTGGAACGAGGCGATCATCGAGAAGATGGGCACGCCCTCCTGGAACGCCTGCACACGCCGCGTGGAGAACGAGCGGCCGTCGTGGATGCGATCGACGGCGAATGTGATGCCCTTCGTGGAGTCTCCGGGCCTCAGGAAGTACCCGTGCATGGAATGCGCCATGCGATCGTCCGGCAGCGTGCGCGACGCCGCGACGATCGCCTGCGCGAGCACCTGGCCGCCGTAGACCCGCCCCAGCGGCATCGACTGCGAGACGCCGGTGAAGATGTCCTCGTTCGTCCGCGCCTCCGAGCCGGCGAGGTCGAGCACGCTCAGCAGCGCCGCGATCTGGGTGCTGTCGGACGGCTCGGAGGTCACGCTTGGTAGCTTAGGCGGATGTCCGATCGCCTGCGGTTCGCCGACGCCGGATCGGCGGCGGACGCGCTGACGTTCGCCGGGAGGGCGTCGCGCCTGAGCGGCGATGCGGTGCGCCTGCAGGCGTCCGGCGGCGTGCTGGCGATGACGACGGCGGCGCTGGCGCCCCGCGGGCTCGGCGATCCGACCCCGACCGTGCTCGCGCTGCGCGCCCTGGCGGCAGACCCCGAGCTCGTGTGCGACGTCGTCGTGGCGGCATCCGCCCTCTCCGCCGCGCCCGACGACGCGCGCGAGCTGCTGCTGCCGGCGACGGGACTCGCGCCGCCGTGGGCCGGTGTCGCACCGCCGCGCGGAGGCTGGGAGGAGCGTGCGCGCCTGGACGCCTCGGTCATCGCCGCGAAAGCGCACGGGGGCATGGCGCGCGTCGCGCGGGCGGTGCCGACGGATGCCGGCGAGGACGCCGTGCGCGCCGTTCGCGCGTCGGTCTGGGGCGAGCGCGACGCCGAGCTCGCCGACCTGCCCCTCGGCATGGCGTTCGCCGCCGTCGCGCTGGGCTTCGTCAGCGGCTCCGAGACCGCGGGCGTGTTCGCGAGCGGACCGTGGACGCGCGTGTCGCTGCGCCGCGGGCACGTGCTCGTGCGCGGGCCGGTGGTGTCGGGCCTCACACCGGTGCGGCGCACCGGTCGCGAGTAGCCGCCTGTTCCGGAGTGCTGCAGCCGCAGTCACGCCGAGGCGGCAGGCGCCGCTACGCCGAAGCGGCCGCCGCGCGCCCGGCCGCGCGCCCCGAGAACAGGCATCCGCCGACGAACGTGCCCTCCAGGGCGCGATACCCGTGCATGCCGCCCCCGCCGAAGCCGCTCGCCTCGCCCGCGGCGAACAGGCCCGCGATGGGCGATCCGTCGGCGCCGAGCGCGCGGGCCTGCAGATCCGTCTCGATGCCGCCGAGCGACTTGCGCGTGAGCACGTGCAGCTTGACGGCGATGAGGGGCCCGTGCGCGGGGTCGAGGATCCGGTGCGGCGACGCGGTGCGGATCAGCCGGTCGCCGAGGAACGCGCGCGCCGAGCGCAGCATCGCGAGCTGCGCGTCCTTCGTGAACTCGTTCTCCACCTCTCGGTCGCGGGCTTCGAGCTCGCGCACCACGCGGTCCGGGTCGAGCGCCTCGCCGCCGGGCAGCGCCCGCATCCCGGCGATCAGCTCGCCCAGCGTGTCGCGCACCACGAAGTCGGCGCCGCGGTCGAGGAACGCCTGCACCGGCGCCGCGGCGCCCTTGGCGAGCCTCGACGTAGCCAGGAGCCGCACGTCCCGGCCGGTGAGGTCCGGGTTCTGCTCGCTCCCGGAGAGCGTGAACTCCTTCTCGACGATCTTGCGCGACAGCACGAACCAGGAGTGGTCGAAGCCGGTCTGTCGCAGGTGGGCGAGCGTGCCGAGCGTGTCGTGGCCGGGGAACAGCGGCACCGGCAGCCGCGCGCCGGTGGCGTCGAGCCACACCGACGACGGCCCGGGCAGGATGCGGATGCCGTGCCCCGGCCACACCGGATCCCAGTTCTGGATCCCCTCGACGTAGTGCCACATGCGGTCGCCGTTCACCAGACGCGCACCCGCCTCCGCGGCGACCGGCTGCATCGAGCCGTCGACGTACGCGGGCACGCCCGCGACCATCGAGGTCGGCGGCCGGCCCAGCCGCGTCGGCCACTGCGCGCGCACGAGCGCAGGGTTTCCGCCGATCCCTCCGGAGGCGACGACCGTGGCACCGGCGCGCACCTCGAAGGCGCCCACGACCTCGCGCGAGGTCTCCACGCCCCGCGCCGCGCCCGACGGGGTGAGGATGTCTCCCGCCGCACCCGTGACGGCACCGTCCTCGTGCAGCAGCCGCGTCACGCGGTGGCGGCCGAGCACGCTCACCCGCCCGTCGGCCTCGCCCTCCTCCACCGCCGCGCGGAACGGCGCGACGAGCCCAGGACCGGTGCCCCACGCGATGTGGAAGCGCGGCACCGAGTTGCCCGGGCCGAGGGCGGTGTACCCGCCGCGCTCGGCCCAGCCCACGATGGGGAAGAAGCCCACGCCGAGCCGGCGCAGCCACGCCCGCTTCTCTCCCGCGGCGAAGTCGAGATAGGCCTCCGCCCAGCGGCGCGGCCAGGCATCCTCCTCCCGGTCGAAGCCGGCCG
>JASGDZ010000166.1:0-7171 GCA_047606835.1 Microbacterium sp.
CACGCGACGGTCCAGCGGTTCCCGTTCCTGGTGCGCGACCTCGACGGCGCAGAGCTGGTCGCGCTGCGCGACGCCGGCCGGCGGCTCGCCGCCCTGGGCCCGATCACGCTCGACTTCGACGCGCCCGCGCCGGCCGGAGACGCCGTGGTGGTGCGCGCCCGTGTCGAGGAAGACTGGGGCGTGCTGTCGCACACGGTGCGGGATGCCGCTGCCCTCGCCCTGGGAGACGAGGCGCGGCGCTACGGGCCGCCGTTCGGTCCGCACATGACGCTCGCGTACGGCACGGCCACGGGTCATGACGCCGACGTCCACTCTGCCCTGGGGGCGGAGCCGGATGCGGCGGCGCAGCTCGGGGTGGTGACGTTCGCCGAGCTCGCGTGGTGCGCCGTGCAGCAGAACCGGGATGCGGGAACCTACACGTTCGAGGTGCTGTTCACGTCGCCGTTCGTTTCGTGAGTGCGGCCTCCGGCCAGACCTCGACGCCGGCTGCGCGTGCTGCAGCCGCCAGCTTTCCGTCGAGTGTGGCAAGCGCTGCGCCGTTGCGCTCGGCGAGCAGCAGATAGGCGGCGTCGTACGCACTGAGCCCGCTGCGCAGAGCCTCTGCGACGAGCGCGCCTCGATCGGAGGGCTGACTCGCGATCTGCACGGGAAGGTTCTCCAGCAGCGCGACGGACTGCGCGACGAGGGCGTCGCTAAGCCTTCCTCGGCGGTGCGCGCTCACGACGGCATTGGCCGTCTCCTCGATCCACAGTGCGGGCGCGATCATCGTCTCATCCGATTCTGCGATGCGCTCGAGCACCGCGTCGGCCGTCTCGTTGGACTCGTCCGGGAAGAGCCATGCGAGCGTGATCGAGGTGTCGACGACGAGAGGCATCAGTAGCGTCTGCCGTCCTCGACGAGCGCACGGATGTCGAACGTCTCTGTGCCCAGTGACGCCCGGAACCTGCGGAGGTCGTCGACGACCTCGGTGAGCCGACGTCTCTCGCCGATGGGCGTGAGCCTGGCTACGGGGCGTCCATGCTTCGTGATCGTGATCGCGTCGCCCGCCTCCGCTCGTTCGAGCAACGCGGACAGGTGTGTCTTGGCTTCGTACGCGCTGACGGTGTTCACGGAAAAAGTCTAGTTCAAGACCAGTCTTGCGGGAGCGACGTTTCGCGCTCGAATCCGCGACGGCGGTGTCACAGACACCCGGGCGCGCGGATGTCGCGTGCCCGGGTGTCGCTCGGGTGCCTCAAGGGTCGCGCGCCTAGGCTGGCACAGCCATGATCCGGTTCGAGAACGTCACCAAGCGGTACCGCGGCACCGCGCGGCCCGCGCTCAGCGACGTCGACTTCGAGGTGCAGCGCGGCGAGTTCGTGTTCCTCGTCGGCGCCTCCGGCTCGGGGAAGTCGTCGTGCCTGCGGCTGATCCTGCGCGAGGAGACGCCGAGCGACGGGCGCGTGGTCGTGCTCGGACGCGACCTGCGGACGCTGTCGAACAAGAAGGTGCCCTACTTCCGTCGGCACATCGGGGCGGTGTTCCAGGATTTCCGGCTCCTCCCCGGAAAGACGGTGTTCCAGAACGTCGCGTTCACCCTCCAGGTGATCGGGGCGTCGCGTGGATTCGTGCAGCAGACGGTGCCGGAGGTGCTCGCGCTCGTGGGTCTGGACGGCAAGCAGAAGCGGCTGCCGCACGAGCTCTCCGGCGGGGAGCAGCAGCGGGTCGCCATCGCCCGTGCGCTCGTCAACCGGCCGCAGGTGCTGCTCGCCGACGAGCCGACAGGGAACCTCGACCCCGCGACCTCCGTCGACATCATGCAGCTGCTCGCGCGCATCAACGCCGGCGGCACGACGATCCTCATGGCCACGCACGAGGCGGGCCTCGTCGATCAGATGCAGCGCCGGGTCATCGAGCTGAAGGAGGGCGAGCTGGTGCGCGACGAGCGGCGCGGCGGCTACGGCGACACCTCCAGCATCCCCAGGCTCGCGCCGGAGCCCGAGCGCGGTGCGGCGGCCGTCGCCGCGCTGACGGCGGTGCTCCAAGTGCAGCAGGAGGTCGTGCAGCGGGAGGTTGTGCAGCGGGAGGCGGCGGGCGCTGAAGCGCAGGACGCCGAGGATGCCGCCGCGCCGCCGGCGCCGGAACCGGCGTCGTCACACGAGCCCCCGCCCTCACACGAGCCTCCGCCGTCACACGAGCCCCGGCCGTCGCACGAGCCGGCGACGGCGACGGCGACCCTGCCTGCGATCCCGCTCGCCGAGCTCGACCTCGCCGAGCTCGGCGTCGCCGACCGGCTCGGCCTCGGCGCGGACGGCGACGGCGATGACGAAGTGGGGCCCACGGCATGAGGTTCGGGCTGATCTGGTCGGAGGCGTTCTCCGGGCTGCGACGCAACGCGTCGATGGTCATCTCTGTCGTGCTCGTGACATTCGTGTCGCTCACCTTCGTCGGCGCCGCGATCCTCATGCAGATGCAGATCGGCACGATGCGCTCGTTCTGGCAGGACCGCGCGCAGGTGCAGATCTACATGTGCGCGACGGGTTCCACGGCCGACACGTGCACCGACGGCGCGGCCACCGAGGCGCAGATCGACGAGGTCCAGCAGAAGCTGGACGGCGCGGCGCTCAAGCCGCTCATCAAGGAGGTCGACTTCCAGACGCAGGAGGAGGCGTACGAGGAGCTCGTGGACCTGCTCGGGGAAGACGAGGCGAGCTTCCTCACAGCCGACCAGGTGCCCGCGACGTTCCTCGTCCGGCTGGTGGACCCGGCCGACTCCGACGCGATCGTCGAGGCGTTCGTCGGCACCGAGGGGATCGAGGAGGTGCGCGATCAGCTCGATCTGCTCGAGCCGCTGTTCTCCGTGCTGACGGTGGCCACCTACATCGCGGTGGGCATCGCCGCGCTGATGCTGATCGCCGCCGTGCTGCTCATCGCCACGACCATCCGCCTGTCGGCGTTCGCGCGGCGGCGCGAGATCGGCATCATGCGGCTCGTCGGCGCCTCCAACCGGTTCATCCAGACGCCGTTCATCCTCGAGGGCGTGTTCGCTGCGCTCATCGGCGCGGTGCTGGCGAGCGCCGCGGTGCTCGCCGGCGTGCGGTTCGGCGTCGAAGGATACCTCCGTCCGCGCGTGTCGTTCGTGACGACGTGGGTCGACCTCGGCGATGTCGCGATCGTGGTGCCGGTGCTGCTGCTCATCGGCGTCGTGCTCGCGGCGCTGTCGGCGGGCTTCGCCATCCGCCGCTGGCTGCGGGCCTGACCGCCGCGAATCCGTCGCAACGCGCCGTGGCGCCCGGCGTGTCGTGACGGAAAGCGAGCGCGGTAGACTGGCGGGCTGTCGCGGATCGGACGCCGCGGCATCCACTCACGGATCGGGAGTTCTGCCATGCCCAGGGAGCGCGGGGAGAAGGTCGTCGCGACCAACCGTCGCGCGCGCCACGAGTACGCCATCGAGAAGACCTATGAGGCGGGGCTCGTGCTCACCGGCACCGAGGTGAAGTCGCTGCGGCAGGGCCGCGCGAACCTCAACGACGGCTACGCGTTCATCGACGGCGGCGAGGCGTATCTGGATGCCGTGCACATCCCCGAGTATTCGCAGGGCAACTGGACGAACCACTCCGCACGCCGCACGCGCAAGCTCCTCCTGCACAAGGACGAGATCGTCAAGCTGTCGCACGCGATCTCCGCCGGCGGCTACACGCTCGTGCCGCTCAAGCTCTACTTCCTCGACGGGAAGGCGAAGGTCGAGATCGCGGTGGCCAAGGGCAAGCGCGAGTACGAGAAGCGCCAGACGATCCGGGAGCGCGAGGACAAGCGCGAGGCCGAGCGCGCGATGCGCACGCGCAACCGGCTGGGCGAGTAGCCGGGCGGCGGATGTCGGCACGCTCATCGCCACCGGCATCCTGAAACCGGTCACACCGCGACGGGTGACGAATCCTCTTCGGCGGACCGATCCGTGAACGCCTGCTTCGGCACGAAGAAGAGCAGGATGGCGGCCACGAGCGCCGTGACGCCGCATACGATCCACACCGTGACGTAGCCGGAGAACGATCCGGCCGTGCCCTCGCCGGCGACGCCCGAGCCCGTCGCGCCGTGGAACAGGGCGATGCCGAAGGCGCACGATGCGATCGCGCCGCCGACCGTCTTGACCGAGTTGGTGAGTCCCGTCGCGACGCCCGTCTGCGTGTGCGGGGCGGCGGATGCGGCGGCGGCGGGCAATGCCGCGACCAGGGCGCCCGCTCCCAGCCCGACGATCACCATGTTGACGATGACCTGCGCGTAGGCGTCGTGGAACGGCAGGAAGAGCAGGAACCCGACGCCGACGAGCGTCGCCGCGGCGATCAGGGCGATGCGTGGGGTCATGCGCCGCGCGATCGCGGGGAACAGCAGGGCGCCGGTGATCATGGCGACCAGGTAGACGCCGATGACGAGCGAGACCGCGAAGCCCGATCTGCCCAGCCCGTAGCCGTAGACCTCGGGGTCGGTGCGCGCGAAGGTCGACAGCGGCACCTGCGCCCCGAGCACGCTGACGCCGAACAGGCCCGCCGTGAGGAAGACGGGCCCCAGCGCGGGAGACGCGAACATGCGCACGTCGATGATCGGGTCGCCGTGGCGCAGCTCCCACAGCGCGAACGGGATGACCAGCAGCACGCCGCCGGCGACGACGAGCCATGCGAGCGGATCGGCGGGGCCGTCGACGCGCAGCAGGCTGAGGCCGCCCGTGAACGCGACGAGCGCGAGTGAGACGAGGACGAGGCCGACCGTGTCGAACGCGCCGCCGATGGGGTCGGGGGACTCCTTGACGAAGAACAGGATCACGAAGAAGCACGCGACCACCATGAGCGCGGGCACCAGCAGCACGACGGTGAGCGGCAGCGTGTCGACGAGCGCGCCGCCCGTGAGGGCGCCGGCGATCGCACCGACGTCGAGCGCCGCCACCAGGAGCGCCGCACCGCGCGCAGTGACCGCCGAGCGGTTCTGCATCCGCCCGGCCCGCGACCAGACCAGCGCGATCTCCAGGGGCAGCCACACCACGTAGAAGCCCTGGACCGACCACGCGACGAGGAAGACGGGGAACGAGGAGGTGAACGGCAGCACGAGCGCCGCGGCGGCGGTGACGGCGGTCGAGATGACGAGCATCCGCTTGTGGCCGACCATGTCGCCGAGCTTCGCGAACGCGGGAACCACGAGCGCCGAGAGCATGAGCTGACTGCCCTCGAGCCAGTTCAGGTCGGCGTCGTGGATGCCGAGGTGTCGCGCGATGTCGGTGAGCATGGGCGTGTAGTATCCCTGCAGCACGCCGCTCGTGAACTCGACGAACGCGAGGAATCCGACGACTCCGGCGAGGGTTCCCAGCGTGACGCGCGTGCTCATCGACGCTCCTCCGCTCTCGGGTCCGTCCGGCTCGACCCGCTCAGCGGGCGGTCTCAGGTGCGATCACTGTAGCCGCTGCAGGAGCGTGCGATGGAACAGCTCGCCCCGCTCAAGGGCAGCGATCTCCACGCGCTCGTCGACGCCGTGGATCGACGCGCGCTGAGCCCTGCTCATCTCCAGCGGTGCGAAGCGGTAGACAGCGGGGGAGAAGCGGTGGAAGTGGCGTGAGTCCGTCGCCGCCATCATGACGTAGGGCACGGTCGCGGCATCCGGGTGCGACACCCGCACCGCCTCCGCGATCAGCGCGAACTGCGCGTTGTCGGTCGGCGACTCGGGCGAGGGGTCGCAGCCCTCGATCAGCTCGACAGCCACGGCCGGGTCCGCGACGCGCCGGCGCACCCGGCGCACAGTGCCCTCGACCGTCTCGCCGAGCGCGATGCGCAGATTGAACGTCGCAGACGCCTGCGACGGCAGCACGTTCGCCGCCGTGCCGCCGGACTGCATGGTCGCCGCGATCGAGGTGCGCACGAGCGCCGCCGGCTCGCCGCCCATCGCGGCGAGGATGCGCGCCGTGAGCGGCGGCGTCGCCGCCAGGAGCCGGTAGAGCAGCCGCGACGCGCCGTCCGCGCGGTCGGCGAACTGCCGCAGCATCCGCGTCACCGCTGCGGGTGTGCGCGGGCGGAACGTCGATGGCGAGAGCCGCTCGACGGCGCGGGCGATCCGGCCGACGGCGGTGCGCGCAGGGGGAGCGGATGCGTGTCCGCCATCGCCGCGCGCGGTCAGGCGCACCGTCATGACGCCCTTCTCGCCGACGCCGACCATGGCCGTCCGGCCGCGCACGAACGGCAGGGGCGCGTCGACGACGGCGCCGCCCTCGTCGAGCACGAGCCACGGCACGACGCCGCGGTCGCGCAGCGACGCCGCGATGACGGCTGCGGCCGCGCCGAAGACCTCCTCGTCGCCGCCGAAGGACAGGTACACGTCGCGGGCCGGCGCGAATCCCGCCGCGAGGAGGTTCTCGACTGCTTCGAGCACCACCAGCAGCGGCCCCTTGTCGTCGAGCGCACCGCGCCCGTGCACCCAGCCGTCCTCGATGCGACCCGCGAAGGGCGGGTGCGTCCACGCGTCGGACTCGTCGACAGGCACGACGTCGTAGTGCGCCATCAGCACGAGCGGACCGTCGAGCGCTTCGCGGCGCCCTTGCCAGCGAAAGAGCAGCCCGAGGTCGGCATGGCGCTCGACGACGAGATGCGCGTGCACGAGCGGATACAGCTCGGCCAGCAGCGCCACGAAGTCGTCGAACGGCTGCGTGCCGCGCTGCGCGAGCTCGGCCGACACGGTCGGCAGCTGGATCATGCGCGACAGGCGCTCGGCCATGCCCGGTCGCACGGCGACGGCTGGTGTGTGGGGCTGCCGAAGGGTCATCGGGCGCAGACGACATCGCTCATGGGGAGAGCCTACGCGCGGCGCCGACGCGGTCGGGGTGGGTGATCACCGAGAGCCCCTCCTCCGTCAGCGAACCTCGGCGGGGCTGTTGTAGACTGGGATGCTCGGCTGCTGCAGCATCCGGCTGGCAATTCCACAGTGTGACAGCGGTCCCTCCACGGAGGACGCACGGGGCTGATCGGTTTCGACAGTGCCTGCGAACCCACGAGAAGCGGGCCGAGGATGCAGGGTTATCTCGTGAACGCCCCCTGCAAACCAATAACTGCCGAAAAGAAGCAGTCCGAGTTCGCCCTCGCTGCCTGAGCAGCGAGCCCGACTCCGTCAGTTCGTGACTGATCCCGTCACGGTTCCTGGCGTCATCTAGGGATCTCGCCAC
>JASGDZ010000167.1:0-5113 GCA_047606835.1 Microbacterium sp.
ATCCCGCGACGGGGCCCCATAGGAAGTCGATGACGGTGCTCGGCGGCCGGCCGTCGAGTGCGGCGACCAGGTCGCGCTCGGTCGCCTCGGGGTCGGTTCCGAGCACCACGGTGCGAAGGGCTCGGTGCTCGCCTGTGCGGTCGCGGCCGAGCCCGGCGTTGTGCTCGGTGTCGGTGTCGGTGGCGGTGGCGGTGGCGGTGGCGGTGGCGGTGTCGGTGTCGTGCTCGGTGTCGTGCTGGGTGTCGTGCTCGGCGCCGGTGCTGCGCTCGGTGTTGCGCTCGCGGAGCGCGGCGAGCCGGGCCGCGTCGCGCCCCACGGCGACGACGCCCGTCGCTCCCAGGGCGTACGCGTTGTCGATGGCGATGCCTCCGGCGACGCCGGAGGCGCCGAGCACGATGACCGTGCCGAGCCCCGGGGCGCCGGGGGTGTCGCGCAGCCGGTCGCGGCGGGCGCTGAGCGGCAGCCACGACGCCGCGCCCGGATTCATGCCGGCTGCCACCGCCAGCGGATCGGCGCCGTCGGGCAGGGGGATGCCGAACGCGGCGGGCACCGCCATCCGCTCCGCCATCGTGCCCCACGGCGGCGTGATGAACCCGGTGTACACGAGCCGGCCGTCGGGGGTGCGGGCCACGGCGTCGACGCCGGGCACCGCGGGCCAGGCGCCTGCGGTGCTGTAGTGGCGTCCCGCGATGCGCGACCGCACCACGTGGTGGATGCCCGCGCCGACGAGCTCGACGAGCGCTCGACCGTCGCCGACTTCGGGCTCGGGGAAGTCGCCGTAGACGGGGACGGCGTCCGGATCGTGTACGACGGCTGCCTTCATGGGATGTCCTCTCGCCCCGCATTCCTTAACTAAGTTCGATTCATGGTTCCTTAACGATGTTAAGATGTCAAGATGCCGCCCCGCCTGAACCGCGACGTCATCGTCGCCGCCGCCTTCGAGGTGCTCGACGACGAGGGCATCGAGGGGCTCACGGTGCGCGCGCTGGCCGCCCGCCTGGGCGTGAAGGCGCCCGCCCTGTACTGGCATCTGGAGTCCAAACAGGCGCTGCTCGACGAGATGGGCACCGAGGTCGCCCGCCGCATCCAGCGTTCGCTTGCGCGCATGCCCGCCGACGCGGGCCTGGGTGACGCGCTGCGCGCCTACGCCGACGCGGCCCGCGCGGAGTATCTGCGCCACCGCGACGGGGCGCGCACTTTCAGCGGGACGCGGTTGACCGATCCGGAGCTCCTCCGGGTCCAGGAGGCGGCGCTGGCGCGTTGGGCGGCGCAGGGCCACCCGGTGGAGTCCGTCGCCGACGCGTTCGAGATCGTGACGGCGTTCGTGGTGGGCTTCGTGATCGAGGAGCAGGAGCGTGCTCTGTCCGGTGAGGGACGCTACGACCTCGCGGCCCGCGACGCGGTGCTCGGCGACGACCATCCGCTGACCGTCGCCGCGGGGCACCGGCTCTTCGCAGACCCCGGCGCGCGATTCGCGCAGCACTTGGACCGCATCCTCCCGGCCCTCATCGATGACGTCTCGCGCTGAGGGGCGTGCGTTCGGGAGGCCGTGGCGCCGTGGCGCGCGGCGATCGGCGTGCCCGGCGCCCGGCGCCCGGTGCCCGGCGACTGGTTACTGGTTACTGGTGAGCCGCGACCGGCCCCCGGTGACCGGTGGGTGACCCGCGACCGGCTCCCGGTGGGTGACCCGCGACCGGCTCCCTGCGACCGGCTCCCGGCGACTGGCGACCGGCGACCGGTGACCGGCGACCGGTGACAGTCGCGCGGGCGGACCTCGAGACGCGCAACCGCGAGGATCGGGGCGAGCCGTCAGGACGTCAGACGTCAGGGTGTCGGGGCGTCAGAACGGCGGGGGCGGTTCGTCGTCGGGCGTGGTGCGGAGCCGGTCGGCGGGGACGAACCGGACCGTCGCGGGCGGCCGGTCGGCGTAGCGGCGACCGGTGGGGCTGGTCCACTCGATCACGCCGCCGCCGAGTTGGCGCACGGCCCACGCGGTGGCGTGCTTGAGCGAGTGGTGCCGGCGGCAGAGGTGACAGAGGTTGTCCGCGGCGGTGGGCCCGCCGTGGGCGTGGTCGACCGTATGGTCGACGTCGCAGCGGACGGCCGGCCTCGTGCAGCCGGGTGCGCGACATCGCTCATCGCGGGCGCGGAGGAAACGATCGAGGTCAGCGTTCGGGCGGTAGCGGTCGACGGCGAGCACCGCGCCGGTGTAGGGGTGGGTGAGCACGCGATCCCACCCCGTGGCGTGGCCGGCGAGCCGGCGGGCGGTGGCGGCGTCGATGGGCCCGTATCCGGTGAGCAGGGCAGGCTCGGAACCGGCTCCCGCAAGAGTGAGCACGGGGACGGTGACCTGGATGTGGCCGGTGATCGCCGCCAGCGCGTCGCCGTCGCCGTGCGCGGCCGGTGCGCCGGCGAGGAGCAGGTCGGCGAGCGTGTCGGCGCGCACCTGATCGAGCGTGCGGGGGTCAGCGGGCTCGGGCTCGGACTCGGACTGACGCTCGGGCTCGGGCTCGGACCCGGGCTCGGACCCGGGCTCGGGCTCGCGCCCGGCCTCGCGCTCGGCATCGGTCGGGGGCTCGGGCTGGGCAGCCGGCTCGGCGTGGGCCTCGGGCCCGCCGCCGGGCAGGGAACCCGATCCGGCGTCGGAGGACGCCGCGGGGGTCGGGCCTGTCACCACGACGGTGCGGTCGCCGTCGGTGAGCCCCGGAGAGGCATCGGGTGCCGTCGGGTGCTGGAGGGTGTGACGCCCCAGCTGGGTCAGCCGGTCGAGGATGGCGTAGGCGAGGGGAGCGGGCAGATCGGCGATGAGCCGTGCCATCCCGTCATCGAGGTCGATCACCCGCACCCGCCGCGCAGCGTGCCCGTGCCGGTGGTCGTCGACGGTGCGCGGATCGAGCGTCGCGGCGACGGCACGGGCCAGCGGACGCAGCCTGCCGGGCGTCTCGCATGCGGCGGCCGCCAGCATCCGGCCCTCGAACTCGGAGCGCACGTCGTCGTCGCCGATCGCCGCACCGGCATCGACGATCGCGGACACATGGCCGGCGTCCACGTCGCCGGCCTCCCACGCGGTCAGGGTCGCGGGGAAGCGCTCGACGAGCGACACGGCGTCCCCCATCCGGGACTGCACCGTGCGGTCGGGCACGCGCATCGCGGCGCCCAGCTCGGCCGCGATCTCTCGCAGCGGCATGTCGCGATCGGGGCGCAGCGGCGGTCGCTCTGCCATGCGCGCGACCGCGAGGTCGACCGCGTCGGCGAGCAGCCGCGCCTCGTGCGCCTGCAGTGCGGCGACCTGCCGCCTGGTCTCCACCACCGCGGACACGATCGCGTCCAGCGCGGCGGGACCGGTCGGCCGCCCTCGCTCGTGCCCCATGATGCTCCCCGGAGAAGTGGAATCATCGCGCGAAAGTTGGGCACTGCGCGAAAGACTTACCCCTCCAGTATAGATGTTATATTCGCACTGTCAAGCGCACAGAAGAGAAAACATCGAAGATAAATCCTTCCGCCACCCGGGCACGCGGGCACCTGGCCACCCGGGCACGCCGCAGCCGGGATGCGTCACAGCCGCGGCGTGCGCGACGGCTCGGTGCGCCGCCGGCCCAGCCCCTCGAACGCGAGCGCGAGCCGCAGCAGGCGGGTGTCGTCGTGGCTGCGCCCGGCGAACGTGAGGCCCACCGGCATCCCGATGTCGGCCATCGTGCCCAGCGGCACCGTCACGGTCGGGATCCCGAAGTGCCGCACGGCGAGGTTGCCGTTGGCGATCCACACCCCGTTGCGCCAGCCGAGGTCGGCGGATGCCGGGTTCACGTCCATGTCGGCGGGCCCGACGTCGGCCACCGCCGGGAACACGACGGCGTCGAGCCCGTGCTCGTCCATCCACTGCTCGAGATCGACGCGGCGCGACTGCTCCAGCCCGCGCACACCGGATTCCAGTTCCGGCATGTCCGCCCACGTCGCACCGGGGTGCGCGCGCACCCACCCCGGATACTCCGCGATGTCGTCGTCGAAGCCGGTGTACCGGTCGGTCAGCGCACCCGGCGGCGCGGGGAAGATCGTCGCGCCGTCGACGTCGGCGAGCGTCGACAGCGCGGGGTCGCCGTTCGCGCGCAGGAAGTCGTCCCATGCCCACGCCGAGAGGTCGACGATCTCGCGGCGCAGATACTCGGGCGAGACGAGCCCGCGCGTGAGGATCGTCGGCGCGCCGGCGCGGTCGCCCTCGTAGTTCGACACCACCGGGAAGTCGGTCTCGACCACGCTCGCGCCCGCGGCCTCCAGATCGCGTCGCGCGGCCGCCCACAGGGCGAGGATCGACGCGCGCGTCTGGATGCGCTGCCCCGTCGGGCCGCCGATGCCCGGGCCGCCGGTGCCGGCGTCGGGGTCGGCGCCGATGTACATGCGCGGGATGCCGATCCGTGCACCGCGCAGATCGGCCGGGTCGAGCCCGACGTACGACGGGGGGCGGATGTCGCCGGCCCGCGGGAGCTCGACCCACGGCTGCACGCGCCAGAAGTCGCCGCGGGTCTCGGCGTCGTCGGCGACGATGACGTCGAGCACCTCCAGCAGGTCGGCCATCGTGCGGGCGTGCGGCACGACGACGTCCATCGTCGGCACGAGCGGCCAGTTGCCGCGCACCGAGATCACCCCGCGCGACGGCGTGTAGGCGCACAGCGCGTTGTTCGACGCCGGGCCGCGGCCGCTCGACCACGTCTCCTCGCCGAGCCCGAAGGCCGCGAACGACGCCGCGGTGGCCGTGCCGGAGCCGTTCGACGAGCCCGACGCGAACGGCGCCGTCAGGAACGCCGCGTTGTACGGGCTCTCCGCGCGACCGTATACCCCGCGCTGCATGCCTCCGTTGGCCATCGGCGGCATGTTGGTCAGGCCCAGGCAGACGGCACCGGCATCCCGCAGCCGCTCGATCGTGAACGCGTCGCGCTGCGCGACGAGGTGCGCGAACGCGGGGGAGCCGGCGGCCGCGGTGAGCCCGCGCACGAGGTACGAGTCCTTCGCCGTGTACGGGATGCCGTCGAGCGGCCCGCGCGCCCGGCCGCGCGCGCGGCGGGCGTCGGATGCCGCGGCCTCGGCGCGGGCCTCGGGGTTCGGCACGACGACCGCGTTG
>JASGDZ010000168.1:0-3822 GCA_047606835.1 Microbacterium sp.
CTTCGGAGGATGCCGTTTCGGGCCGCCCGCCCGGGGGTATCATTCGATGATGCGGCACATGCGTCGGGCACGTCACACTCGCCGACCCCGCCGTGGCAATACAGTCATGTCCGCGACTCGCTCGGACGTCCGGTGCAGAACGCTGCCGACAACCTGCTGATCGCTTGCATCGCCGACCCCGACGCGGTCGTGCTCACGCGGCATGCCCTTTCGCTGAATGGAAACCCCGGTGGCGCGGCCGAATCCATCATCCGAGGTCCGCTGCGCGGAGCGATCGGCACGGGTTTCGACCTGCTCGACAACGTCGTGTTCTCGGTGCGATGACTCCCGTCTCCGCGCTCGCGTTCGACGCCGCGATCGTCACCTTCGACGATCGTCGCAACTCCCGCGGGCTCGTGCTTGCCGCCACGCGCCCGCTCAGCGCGGCGCTCTCGTACACCGCGTACGTTCGCTACCCGGACGGGCGGTTCGCCTGGCTGTCCAGCAGCGCCGTCTGGGCGTGGGGCGGGCAACCGTGGGCGCTCGTGCAGCGCTTCGACGCCACAGCAGATGAGCCCGCGCTCCCCGGCGGTCCCGCGGTGCGCGTCGGGGGCGGCGAGATACGGATCACCGATGATCTGGATGCCGGCCTTCGCGCACTCGACCCTCGCCACACGCCCCGGCGACCCCGCCGCGTCGCGGCGACGGGCTCACCGGCGTCGACATCCGCATCGACCTGGAGTGTGCTGGTCGAGGACGGGGTCGATGAAGCCGCCCCGTCGATGATCACGGTGCTCGACGCAGGAGGCGCAGTCCCCTCCGGTCTGTGCCTTTCGGCGCCGCCGATGCTCGCCACGCGGCTTCTGGCCGACACCGGTGCGCTGCGCGCGTCGGTGTCGGATCCGCTCGACGGCATACGCGCGCGGGGGAGGTCATGCGTGCCGGGCACGATGCTCCTTCGCGCGGTCGGCCCGGAATGAGGCTGATTCCGTGATCGACGACGGCGTCTGGTCGGCGACGCAATGATCATCTGCAACCTGGAGTTCCCGATCGCACTCAGAATCACCGTCGCGCCCGCCCCGTTTCAGGGGATGCCGCTCATGGCGGCCACGGACCCGCTGACGAGTGCCGGCGCCTTCGTCCGCTACGAACTCGACGGCACGGAACACTACGGCTACGTGCAGACGCGCGCGGCAGCCGAGGTCCGTGGCCGGCCGTGGGGCATGGGTCTGCTGTACGACGTCGCGCCGACGGCTTCTGCGGAGCCGCCACGACCAGGGCATCCGCTCGGCGCACGCCTGCGTCAGAACGCCGAGGTCGAGTTCGTGCGCGCGTGAACGTGGATGGGCTGACGGGGTAAGCGCGTCGCCCCAGGTGTCATGGCTCGCCTCCGCACGCTGGACGTCTGCTTCCGAAGCTGGCGGACTACATTGAGGCGGGCAAGGCCCTCGACGCTGACGAGCCCTCTATTCCCCGGTGTGAGGCGGTCTTCTTCCGCTCGGCGGGGAGGGTCTGGCGGTCGGAGTCCGGGGCTCGGGCCGCTCCTCGCTGGTGACCCGCCCGTCGCCGATCGTGAGCACGCGGGTGGCGAGCTCGGGGATGTCGGCGGGGTTGTGGCTGGTGAAGACGAGGGTGCCACCGGCTGCATGGAAGTCGCGGATGAGGTCCTTGACCACGGCGACGCTGTCTTCGTCGAGGGCGTTGAACGGCTCGTCGAGGAGGAGCACCTCGGGGTCTTCCATGATCGCCTGCGCGAGCGCCAGCTTCTGCTTCATGCCGAGCGAATAGTGGCGGACCTTCTGTGTGAGCGAGGGGTCGAGGCCGAGGCGGCTCATGGTCTGCGTGACCTTCTCCTCGTCGATGACGCGGCGGATGCGGGCGAGGGCGAGGAGGTTCTCCAGGCCGGTCGCGCCGCCGATGTAGCCGGGGCGGTCGATGAGCACGCCGAACCGCTCGGGGAACGTGCGGCGCGCGGAGAGGTAGCGCGGCTCGATCGTGATGGTGCCGCGATCGGGTCGGTCGAAGCCGCACAGGAGACGGAACAGCACCGACTTGCCGGAGCCGTTCGGACCGGCGACGCCGGTGATCGTGCCCGCCGGGATCGTGAAGGTCGCGTCGGTGTAGAGCGGGCGGCCTCGGAAGGACTTGGCGACGGCCTCGGCGGTGATGACGTTCATGAATCGGTCGGTCCTTTCGATGCGTGAGGCGGAAGCCGGCGTGCTGCGCCGACGACGAGGGCGGTGACGGTCGCACCGAGCGTGACAGCGGCCGTCGCGATGAGCGCGGATGTCTGCACGCCGGCCGGGGGAAGCCCGTCGATGCTGAACGCGGCGAAGACGTTCACCGGACCGAGCGCGATGAACAAGGGGTAGCCGAACACGAGGCCAAGCCCGGCGATGATGGGCCATGTCCCGGCCGCGGCGGTGACCCAGCGCGCGGCGAGGATCACGGTGACATACATCGCGAGCTGCACGGCGAGCAGCCCGGCAACGATCAGGACGACCGGGAGCGCGGCTCCGAACCCCGCGACGGATGCGGGACGGAACAGAAGAAACGCCAGTGCGCAGGCGATGGGGATCGTCAGCGCCAGGACGACGGCGCGGCCGAGCTCGGCCGCAAGGACGCGCGACGTCCATCGCGCCGGTGAGCCGAGGCGGATCGCCTCACAGACGTAGCGTTCCGTCGCGCGCTGGTCGAGACGGGATGCGGCGCCCGTCGCCGCGGCGAGCACCAGGGTCATGACGGCCAGGTAGCGGGGCAGGTCCGCGAACGTCCCTCCGAAGAAGCCGACGAGGTTCTCCGAGAGCGACCTCGACGTGTTGCCCGGATCGAGCGCGGCGAACACCGCGGCGAGCAGGGGGACTGCGCCGAGCGCCCACGGGCCGGCGAGGAGTGCGCGCAGTCGGGGTCGTCGTCTCGAGCCCGCCGCACCGAGCGCCGCGACACACGCAACGCTCACCAGCGCGGCGACCAGAGGAAGCGCCCACGCGCTGCCGGTGTGCAGCGCCCACGGCAGGTTGATGAGCCGGGAGGCGTCGAGCAGGGGCAGGCCGTCGAAGACGCCGAAGCTGCTCAGCGCCGCCCACACGAAGACCGCGACGAGCACCACGGCCGCCCGTCCTGCTCCGGCCGTGACGGCCAGCGTCATCGCAAGCAACCCCAGCAGCAGCAGGAACAGCGCGCCGTAGGCGGCCGTGGCGAAGGCGGCGAGCGGCGGGTCGTCGAACCAGCGCGCCAGGTCTTCTGCGGTGAACGCCCCCGTCTCCGTGCCGACGCTGCGAGCGACCGCAGCGTCCGACCAGGCCCATGACCAGCCGCCCTGGCTCGCGAGCAGACTTGCGGCGGCCATCGCGGCGGTCCCGGCGGAAAGAGGTGCGGCGAGGCATCCGACCGCACGAAGGCTCGCGGTGAGGCGACTTCCGTAGCGGATCAGCGCCTCCGGCCGGGCAATCCAGGGCAACGGCGCGAGCAGCGTGATGAGCCACCAGCCGAGCACGACGACATTGCTGATCTTGGTGTCGGTGAGGGCGGGGAGAGCGATGTCCCAGGCGTTCTCATTCGCGGCGTGCGGCAGTCCGGATGCCCGTCCCGCGACGAACACCGCGGCGATCGCGAGCAGCCCGAGCACCGGCCACACGCGAAGCGGGCCGGGAACGGGCCAGTTCATGCCAGCCGGGGGTTACGCCGTGCGGTGTGCACGAGCCACGCCGAGACCCCCACCGCGATGAGGCCGAGCAGCAGCGTCGGCGCGATCGCCTGAGTGATCGAGTAGTGGGCGATCCCGGATGGGTACAGCACCGAGATCGTGAACGATGCCGCAGGGAACCCCAGGTGCTGCAACGC
>JASGDZ010000169.1:0-2535 GCA_047606835.1 Microbacterium sp.
CACCCCGCTGCGCGCGATGGTCGAGACCGCGCACGAGGCGGGCGCCGACTGGACGCTCGACTACGCGGGCCGCTCGCGCTCGTCGATGGCGTTCGCGCACGAGCTCGCCGACCGGTTCGCCGCGCGCGTGCGGCTGCATCCGGCCGACGAGGGCGCGCGGCTCGACGTCGCCGTGCTCGCCGCGCAGGCGGATGCCGGCACCGACGTGTACGTGTGCGGGCCGGCGCGGCTGCTCACGGCGGTGGAGGCCGCGATGGCCGGATCGGCGGGGGCGCTGCATCTGGAGCGCTTCGAGGCCGTCGAGTACGGCGACCCGGTCTGGCCCGGGCCGTTCGACGTCGAGTTGGCGATGACAGGGACGACCGTCGTCGTCGCGCCGGAGCAGACGGTGCTGGAGGCGATCGAGGAGCAGAGCCCCGAGACGGTGGTGCTCTCCAGCTGCCGCCGCGGCACGTGCGGCACGTGCGAGGTGCCTGTCCTGGAGGGCGAGATCGAGCACCGCGACAGCGTGCTCACCCCCTTCGAGCGCGCGGACAACGCCGTCATGATGGCGTGCGTGTCGCGCGCCGCCTGCCCGCGGATCGTGCTCGACCTCTGACGCCGGGCGCTTCCGGTCGTTGAGCGAGGCCCGCCCGGGTGAAACGTCCCGCGTGTCCGGTCGTTGAGCGAGGCCCGCCCGGGGTGAAGCGTCCCGCGTTTCCGGTCGTTGAGCGAGGCCCGTAGGGCCGAGACGAAACGCCCCGCCCCCCGGCTCAGCGCCCCACGCGCGCGCGCAGCCGCTCGACGAGGGCAGCCTCGTCCGCGCCGACGAGGCGATGGTCGCGCACGACGACGCGCCCCGCGACGACGACGTCGCGGGGTCGCCGGCCGGGGGCCGCCCAGAGCAGGCCCGCGACCGGGTCTGCGACGCCGGCATCCGCGACGCCCGCGCTCTCCCACACGCACAGGTCGCCCGCGGATCCGGGGGTGAGCCGGCCGAGCTCGGGGCGTCCGAGCCCGGCGGCACCGCCCGCCGTCGCCATCGCCAGGACGTCGCGCGCGGGCAGTTGCGGGCCGACGAGCCCCGAGACCTGCATCGCGAGCCGCGCGTCGGCCAGCAGGTGGCCGGCGTCGTTGGAACCGCCGCCGGAGGTGCCGAGGCCCACCGCGACGCCCGCCTCGCGCAGGGCGTGGACGGGTGCGACGCCCCACCCCATCGGCACGTCGCACCCGGGCGCGTGCGTGGCCGTCACGCCGGCTGCGGCCAGTCGCTCGATCTCGCCGGGCGTGACATCGCACAGGTGCGCGATCGTGACATCCGGCTCGAGCCATCCCCATTCGTCAAGGAGATCGAGGGGTCGGCGCCCGTACCGCGCGAGCGCGATCTCGGTGTCCACCTGCTCGTTCGCCTGCGTGCGGCGGCGCAGGCCGTGGCGGCGTGCCACGTCGCCGAGCGCCACGAACGTCTCGGCCGAGTCGGAGTGCACTCCCGCCGGGCCGACCGCGACCTGCAGCATCCCGTCGCCGGTCGTGCCGCCGGCGTGCGCCTCACCCAGCAGGTCGCGCACGATCGCGTCGGCGCTCGCCGCCGCGATCGCCGGGTCGTCGCGCGCGGAGCCGCGCACGAACACGAGCCGTGCGCCGAGCTCGCGGGCGGACTCGTGCACGGCGCGCGCGATCGCGACCGTGTCGCCGATCGGATCGGCGGATGCTGTCGGGGCGGGCCAGTTCAGCTGGTGGTCGGCGACGGTCGTCACCCCGCACAGCAGCGACTCGGCGAGCCCCGCCGCCGCCGTCGCGCCGACGAGCGTGGCGTCGATTCCCGCTGCGGCATATGCCGCAGCCATGACGGGCAGCCAGTCGCGCATCGGCACGCCCCGCGTTCCGGGCAGCGTGCGAAACCCCGACTGCAGCAGGTGATGGTGGGCGTTGACGAGGCCCGGAGTGACGAGGCAGCCCGTCGCGTCCAGCACGATCCCGGTGCCTCCGCCGGCATCCGCCCGCACGCGCCCGTCGGCGCCCACCGTGAGCGCCCCCGTGCGGTCGGCCGCGGCATCGGCGAAGTCCTCGACGATGAGAGCGGCCCCGGCGACAGTCAGCATGTCTCCGTGATAGCAGGCGGATGTTTCGCGGATGCGTCGCGGCGCGCGCGGCGGCCGCCAGTACATTGGACGCCATGCGCCTTCTCCTCCTGCGGCACGGCCAGACTCCGAGCAACGTCGCCGGCGTGCTCGACACCGGGTATCCGGGTGCGGGCCTCACCGAGCTGGGGGTGCGGCAGGCCGAAGCGGTGCCGGGCGCGCTGGCCGGCGAGGCCATCGCCGCGATCGCGGTGTCGCCGCTCGTGCGCACCGGGCTCACCGCGGCCCCGCTCGCGCGCGAGCGGGGGATTACGGTCCGCGTGCAGCCGGGTCTGGAAGAGATCTCTGCCGGCGACTGGGAGCTCTCCGGCGAGCCGCGCGCGAGGAACGCCGCGCCGTCGGATGCGCCCGGCAGCGCCCGCGCCAGGTCGCCGTCGGCCCACGCCGACAGCGTCTCGCGGTAGGCGTCGATCGC
>JASGDZ010000170.1:0-5713 GCA_047606835.1 Microbacterium sp.
GCGACGGCCGGCGTCATCCTGCGCGAGCTGATCACGTTCGCCGACGCCGGGGCCGACGTGTTCTTCGGCGAGCCCGAGTTCGACGTCACCGACTTCCTGCGCACCGCCCCCGACGGGCGCGGGGTGATCTCGCTGCTGGAGGTGCCGGGCGTCGTCGACAAGCCGGCGCTGTTCTCGACGTTCCTGATGTACCTGCTCGCGGAGCTGTTCGAGATCCTCCCCGAGGTGGGCGATCTCGACAAGCCCAAGCTCGTGTTCTTCTTCGACGAGGCGCACCTGCTCTTCACGGATGCGTCGAAGGACTTCCTCGCCGCGATCACCCAGACCGTGCGGCTCATCCGCTCGAAGGGCGTCGGCGTGTTCTTCGTGACGCAGACCCCGAAGGACGTTCCCGGCGACGTGCTCGCCCAGCTCGGCTCGCGCGTGCAGCACGCCCTGCGCGCCTTCACGCCCGACGACGCGAAGGCGCTGCGTGCCACCGTCGGCACGTATCCGACGTCGGGCTACGACCTCGAGCGCGTGCTGCAGGAGCTCGGCACCGGCGAGGCCATCGTCACCGTCATGAGCGAGAAGGGCGCCCCGACCCCGGTCGCGTGGACGCGCCTGCGCGCGCCGCAGGGACTCATGTCGCCGACGCCCGACCCCGACATCGTCGCCGCCGTGAACGCGTCGCCGCTGCTGGCCAAGTACGGCACGGCGATCGACCGGGAGTCGGCGCGCGAGATCCTCACGGCGAAGATGGCGGCGGCGGAGCAGGCGCACGCGGCCGAGGAGGCGGCGCTTCAGAAGGCGAAGGCGGATGCCGAGTACGCCAAGCAGCAGGCGGCGATCGACAAGGCGAAGGCCGCCGCCGACAAGAAGGCGCAGCGGGAGTACGAGCGGCTGCTGCGCAAGACCGCGGGCACCACGCGCACCTCGTCGCGCACGCCGAAGTCGGGCATCGAGCAGGTGCTGAACTCGAAGACGACGCAGACGATCCTGGGCGGGGTGATCCGGGGGCTGTTCGGCAACGGCCGGCGCTGACGGCCGGCCCGTGCCGGTTCCGCGTGCCCGCCGCGCAGCGGCGAGCGCATCCCGGCGTAGCATCGGGGCATGGCGACGAAGGCACCCAAGACCGACATCGACGAGTCGAAGGTGCGTGTCGCGGGTCGCAAGAAGGTCGCCGTCGGCGTTCCCGCCGTGCTGCACGCGCTGGAGATCTCGCACCAGCAGATGGGGGTTTCGCGCAGCATCCAGACCCTGCTGCGCGTCAACCAGAAGGACGGCTTCGACTGCCCCGGCTGCGCGTGGCCCGAGGAGGACCGGCGGCACATCGCCGAGTTCTGCGAGAACGGCGCCAAGGCGGTCGCCGAGGAGGCGACGCTGCGCCGCGTCGGACCGGAGTTCTTCGCCGCGCACTCCGTCGCCGAGCTGAACGAGCACGACGACTGGTGGCTCGGGCAGCAGGGGCGGCTGACGCATCCGATGATCCTCGACGAAGGCGCGACGCACTACCGGCCCATCTCGTGGGACGACGCGCTGCGCGAGGTCGCCGACGCCGTGCGCGGTCTCGACAGCCCGGACGAGGCGATCTTCTACACCTCCGGCCGCACGTCGAACGAGGCGGCATTCCTCTACCAGCTGCTCGTGCGCGGTGTGGGCACGAACAACCTGCCTGACTGCTCGAACATGTGCCACGAGTCATCCGGCTCGGCCCTCACCGAGACGCTCGGCATCGGCAAGGGCACGGTGTCGATCGACGACATCCACTCCGCGTCGCTGCTCATCGTGGCCGGCCAGAACCCGGGGACCAACCATCCGCGCATGCTCAGCGCGCTGGAGAAGGCGAAGCGAGGCGGCGCCACCGTCATCGCGGTGAACCCGCTGCCCGAAGCGGGACTCGTGCGGTTCGAGAACCCGCAGACGGTGAGGGGCGTGATCCTCGGCGGCACGAAGATCGCCGACCGGTTCGTGCAGGTGCGCCTCGGCGGCGACCAGGCGCTGTTCCAGGCGATCGGCAAGCACCTCCTCGAGCACGAGGCCGCGCACGGGGGAGTGCTCGACCACGACTTCATCGCCGCGCACACGTCGGGCTTCGAGGAGTACCGGCAGGCGATGGCGGATGTCGCCTGGAGCGACCTCGTCGCCGCGACCGGCGTGCCGGAGAAGACCCTGCGCCGCGTCGGCGAGACGGTGCGCACGTCGCCGTCGACGATCGTGTGCTGGGCGATGGGCCTCACCCAGCACAAGCACTCGGTGCCGACGCTGCGCGACGTCGTCAACGTGCTGCTGCTGCAGGGAAACGTCGGCCGGCCCGGGGCGGGGGTGTGCCCCGTGCGCGGGCACTCCAACGTGCAGGGCGACCGCACGATGGGCATCTACGAGAAGCCGTCCGAGGCGTTCCTGGCCGCGCTCGACGCCGAGTTCGGCTTCACCGCACCGCGGGCGCACGGGCACGACACCGTCGAGGCGATCCGCGCGATGCGCGACGGCAGGGCGCGGTTCTTCATGGGCATGGGCGGCAACTTCGTGTCGGCGACGCCCGACACCCGCGTCGTGGAGGAGGGGATGCGGCGCCTCGACCTCACGGTGCACGTGTCGACCAAGCTCAACCGATCCCACGTGGTGACGGGGCGGCGCGCCGTCATCCTGCCGACGCTCGGCCGCACCGATCGCGACCGGCGCACGGGCGTCGATGGCGCGCCCGTGGAGCAGAAGGTCACCGTCGAGGACTCGATGGGCGCCGTGCACGCCTCGCGGGGCCGGCTCGCCCCGCCCGCCCACGACCTGCTCAGCGAGGTCGCGATCGTCGCGCGGCTGTGCGCGCTGCTGTTCGGGCCTGCGCCGGCCGCCCGGGATTCGCTGGCTGCCCGGCTTCCTGCGCGAGCTGCCCGAGATTCGGAGATCAGCCGAGAATCGGACTCCTCCGGCCAGTCTGATCCGATTCTCGGCGGATCTCCGACGCCGGGAGTGACGCGGACCCCGGCGGGGAACGTTCCGCACGCGGACTGGGCGGCGCTCGAGGGCGACTACGCGCTCATCCGTCGGCACATCCAGCACGTCGTGCCCGGGTTCGACGACTACGAGTCGAGGATCGACAAGGGTCGCACGTTCTTCCTGCCCAACGGGCCGCGCGACGAGCGGCGTTTCGCCACCGAGACCGGCAGGGCGCGGTTCACGGCGAACCCCCTGGAGTATCCGTTCATCCCGGATGGCAGGCTGCTGCTGCAGACCCTGCGCTCGCACGACCAGTACAACACGACGATCTACGGCAAGGACGACCGTTACCGCGGCATCACGGGCGGCCGCCGCGTCGTGCTCGTCAACGCGAAGGACATCCGCGGGCTCGGCTTCGCGGACGGCGAGATCGTCGACCTCGTCTCGGAGTGGCGCCGACCCGGCGGCGTCGTCGAGGAGCGCCGTGCGGAGGCGTTCCGCATCGTCGCCTACGACACCCCGCGCGGCAACGCGGCGGCCTACTACCCCGAGACCAACGTGCTCGTGCCGCTGGACTCGACGGCGGATGTCTCGGGCACTCCGACCTCGAAGTCCGTCGTCGTGCGCCTCGAGCACCGCGGGCGCGACGCGTAGGAGTCCGTGGCGGCTGACGGGCGGTGCGTAGGCTGGATGCCATGCCCCACGCCGCGACGGTCGTCACCGTGTCCGACCGCGCGGCCCAGGGCGTGCGGGCCGATGCCGCAGGGCCCGTCGCGGTCGTGGCGCTGCGCGCAGCGGGATTCGAGTGCGCAGACGCCGTCGTGGTCGCCGACGGGGCGGAGAGCGTGGACGGCGCGCTGCGCGCAGCGCTCGGGCGCGGCGCACGCCTCGTCGTGACGACCGGCGGTACCGGCGTCGGTCCACGCGACCGTACCCCGGAGGGCACGGCGGGCGTCGTCACGCGCGCGCTGCCCGGCATCGCCGAGGAGCTGCGGCGCATCGGCGCGGCCGAGGCCCCGGGAGGGCTGCTGTCCCGCGGCATCGCGGGCGTCGTCGATGCCGGAGACGTGAGCGCGCAAGGGGCGCTGATCGTGAACCTGCCCGGGTCGCCGCGGGCCGTGGCATCCGGCATGCCGGTCGTGCTGGGCGTCGCCGGCCACGTCATCGACCAGCTCGCCGGGAGCGACCACAAGTGACCGTGCGCCTCGCGGCGATCAGCGCCGAGCCCCTCGACGTCGCGGCGCACCTCGCCCTCGTGGCAGACCGCAGCGCGGGGGCGGAGACCTCGTTCGTGGGCCGCGTGCGCGATCACGACCCGGATGCCGCGTCGCCGGTCGTGGCGCTGGAGTACACCGCGCACCCCGACGCCGAGGCGGCGCTGCACCGGCTCGCCGTCGCCGCCGCCGGCGACACCGGGGCGACCGTCGCGGTCTCGCACCGGGTCGGCCGGCTCGCGGTGGGGGAGCCCGCGGTGGTCATCGCGGTCGCGGCGGCGCACCGCGGCGAGGCGTTCGCGGTGTGCCGCGTGCTCATCGAGGCGATCAAGACCGAGCTGCCGGTGTGGAAGCGTCAGGTCGAGGCCGACGGCACGACGGCCTGGAAGGGTCTCGGCGGCTGACCGCGGCTTCAGCGCGCTGCCGCGGCGGGATCGAACGCGCGCAAGCCCGGGAACCTCGCGAAGCCGCGGTCGCGCGTGGCGAGCTGAGACCCGTTCGCGAGGCACAGCGCCGCGATGTACGCGTCGGGGACGAGGTTGCCGCGGACGCCCGCGTCGTCCGCCGCGAGCGACTCGAGGCGCTCCCAGGCGGCATCGCCAGCGGTAAGCCAGCGTGTGCGCGGCGCGTCGAGCAGGCGGCGGGTGAACTCGAGCGCGATGCCGATCGGCGCGGGGGCCGTCGTGATGCGCGGGTGGGTCACGATGCGCAGGAAGCCGTTCAGGATGACGTCCGAGACGCCGAGCGCCTCGCGGGCGACCGTCGCGTTGAGCCACGCGGCGTAGGCGTCGTGCTCCGGCGCGTCGGCGCGGAAGGCGTAGACGAGGACGTTGACATCCGGGACGATCACCGGGCCGCGCTCTCGTCGAGGGCGTCCCACAGCGCATCGCGATCGTCGATGTCTACGAGGAACCGGGAGCTGAGCGGGTCTCCGAAGGTGGGCAGGGGGGCGGGGGGAGCCGCGTCGAGCCGGGCGAGCCGATCTCGCAGCGCCTCTTCGATGAAGCTTGTGAGGGTCTGCCCTTCGGCGGCGGCGCGAGCCTTGGCGGCGGCGCCGAGAGCGTCGGAGAGGTTCAGCGTCGTGCGCATGCAGATCATCATATTCTCTGCGGCAGATATCTGCCTCAGGTTGCGACGGCGTCGAACCGCGATCTGTGGACGGCTCAGCAGCTCGTCCTCCCGTGGAGAGGCAGGACGACGATCGCGGCTCAGCCGCCGGCGAACGGCGGAAGCACGTCGACGGTCGAGGAGTCGACCAGCACGGCGTCGTCGTCGAGACGCGCCCCGTCGACGAGCACGGCGCAGCGCGGCAGGATGCCGGCGAGTCCCGGATGCTGCGCCACGAGCGCGACGCGCAGCGCGCCGACCGTCGACTCCGTGCGCAACTCCTCGGACACCCCCGCGGCCTCCTCGGCAGCTGCGAAGTACCGCACGCGCGTCACGCCTTCTCCCAGCCCGCGGCGAGCGCGGTGATCGCCGCCACGGCTTCGCGCACGTCGTCGGGGGAGCCGCCGGCGCGTCCCGCCACGAGGCCTGCGACGAACGCGCTGAACGGTGCGGCGGGGCGCGCGACTCCGATCGAC
>JASGDZ010000171.1:0-4600 GCA_047606835.1 Microbacterium sp.
CCAGCCGATCCGCCGACGCGGGGTCGCGAAGCCTTCGGGTCTGGTCACCGCGCCACGCTAGAGCCTCGCGGCATCCTCTCCGTGCGGCGATCCGCCGATCCGTGGAAAACGCGTCGGAAGGACCGCCTGGGGAGGAGCAGAAGTCACGCGGGACGGGTGGAGAAGCTCACCACCTTCGGCGCGCGCACGATCGCCTTGACCACCTCGCGGCCCTCGAGGGAGCGCGCCACGCGCGCGTCGGCCCGGGCGAGCGCCTCCAGCGCCGGACCGTCGATGCGCGCGGGCACCTCCAGCGTCGCGCGCAGCTTCCCGTCGACCTGCACGACCGCGGTCGCGGTGTCCTCGATGAGGAGGGTCGGGTCGGCGGGCCGCCACGTGGCGAGCCCCACGAACGGCTCGTACCCGAGGATCTCCCACATCTCCTCCGCCGTGTGCGGGGCGAACAGGTCGAGGATCATCGCGACGGCCTCCGCGGCCTCGCGCACCGCGGGATCGGCGGGACCGGGGCCCGAGTCGATCGCCTTGCGGGTGGCGTTGACGAGCTCCATGAGGCGTGCGATGAGCACATTGAACTTCGCGTGCTCGACGAGGCCAGGGGCATCCGCCCACAGGCGGTGCGTCACGCGGCGCAGCGCCTCGTCGCCGTCGGCCCACACGACGTCGGGTGCGCAGTCGACATCCCGCGCGACGCGCCACGCCCGCGCGAGGAACTTCTGCGCACCCGTCGTGGAGACGTCCTCCCACGCGATGTCGTCCTCCACCGGCCCCGCGAACGAGATCGCCACCCGCACGACGTCGGCGCCCGGGTCCTTCATGCTCGCCGCGAACTCGACGAGGTTGCCCTTGCTCTTGGACATCTTCGAGCCGCCGAGCAGCACCATGCCCTGATTGATGAGGCTGGAGAACGGCTCCGTGAAGTCGATGAGGCCCATGTCGTACAGCACCTTGGTGATGAACCGGGCGTACAGCAGGTGCAGGATGGCGTGCTCGACCCCGCCGATGTAGCTGTCGACGGGCGCCCAGCGCTGCGCCTCCTTCGGCGAGAACGCCTCCGTCTCGTCGCCCGGGTTCAAGAAGCGCAGGAAGTACCACGAGCTGTCGACGAACGTGTCCATCGTGTCCGGGTCGCGGCGCGCCGGCGCCCCCGTCTCGGGGTCGACCGTCGACATCCACTCGTGCGCTGCGCCCAGCGGCGACGTCCCCTTCGGGGCGAGGTCGAGGCCCTTCGCCTCGGGCAGGGTCAGCGGCAGCCGATCCTCCGGCAGAGGGACGATGCGTCCGTCGTCGGTGTGGACCACCGGGATCGGGGTGCCCCAGAAGCGCTGGCGGGAGATCAGCCAGTCGCGCAGACGGAAGTTCTTGGCGGCGCGGCCGGTGCCCGCGGCCTCCAGCTCCTCGATCACGCGGGCGATGGCGTTGCGCTTGGAGAGCCCGTCGAGCGAGCCGGAGTTGATCATGCGGCCCTCGCCGGCGAGGGCGATGCCCGTGACTGCGGGGTCGACGTCGGACAGCAGCGGGCCCGGATCGACCGGCACGCCCTCGTCGTCCAGCTCGATGACGGGGATCGCGCCCGTCACGGAGGCCGTGGTGTCGACGACCACCCTCACCGGCAGGTCGAACGCGCGTGCGAAGTCGAGGTCGCGCTGATCGTGCGCGGGCACCGCCATGACGGCGCCGTGGCCGTAGTCGGCGAGCACGTAGTCGGCCGCCCAGATCGGCAGTCGCTCGCCGTTGATCGGGTTGATCGCGTAGCGGCCCAGGAACACGCCGGTCTTCGGCCGGTCGGTGCTCTGGCGCTCGATCTCGGTCTCGCGCTGCACGCGCTCCAGGTAGTCCTGGAAGCGCATGCGCACGTCGGCATCCGCCTCGGCCGCGAGCTCGGCGGCCAGATCGCCGTCGGGCGCGACGACGAAGAACGTGGCCCCGTGCAGCGTGTCGGGGCGCGTCGAGAAGACCGTGACCTTTCCCGCGCGACCCTCGATCTCGAAGTCGATGTCGGCGCCCACCGAGCGGCCGATCCAGTTGCGCTGCATCTGGATCACCTTCTGCGGCCAGAAGCCCTCCAGCTGGTTGAGGTCGTCGAGCAGCCGGTCGGCGTAGTCGGTGATCTTGAAGTACCACTGCGTGAGCTTCTTCTTCACGACCTCCGCGCCGCAGCGCTCGCAGCGCCCGTCGACGACCTGCTCGTTGGCGAGCACGGTCTGGTCGGCGGGGCACCAGTTGACCGGGCTGGCCTTGCGGTACGCGAGGCCGCGCTCGTACAGGCGCAGGAACAGCCACTGGTTCCAGCGGTAGTACTCCGGGTCGCTCGTGTGCAGGATGCGGCTCCAGTCGTACGAGGAGCCGTACTCGCGGAAGCTCTTCTTGTGCTGGTCGATGTTGACGTACGTCCACTCGCGCGGGTCCTCGCCGCGCTGGATCGCGGCGTTCTCGGCGGGCAGCCCGAACGAGTCCCAGCCGATCGGGTTGAGCACGTTGTATCCGCGATGCCGCCAGAAGCGCGCCACCGCGTCGACGTACGCGTAGCTCTCGGCGTGGCCCATGTGCAGGTCGCCCGACGGGTACGGGAACATGCCGAGCACGTACTTGCGGGGCCGCATGTCGTCGGCGCCGCCGGCGCGGAACGGGTCGGCGGCGAGCCAGCGCGCCTGCCACTTCTGCTGCACGGCGTACGCGTCGTAGCCGTCCGTGGGAACGGAAGTGGTCGCGGGCGAAGTCTGGGACACGAAAGAGCCAATCGATGCGGATGTCGGGGGCCCGCACAGCGGGACTTCCAGGTTACCGGACGGGTGGACGGCGACTCGGGGCCCCCGTCCGCCCGCCGCCCCCTCACCGCCGATCCCGCACCCGGCCCTAGGCTCGTGCTGTGAACGAGTTCCTCACGTGGCTCCTCGACCTCGTGCAGAGCGTCGACCCCGTCGTGAGAGTGCTGTTGGCCGGCGTCGCGATCACGCTGGAGACGAGCGTGCTGATCGGGCTCGTCGTGCCGGGCGACACCGTCGTGATCGTCGCGGCGACCGCTGTCGACTCGTTCTGGTCGGGCGCAGCGCTCGGAGTCGCCGTCGTGCTCGGCGCGCTCGTCGGGGAGAGCGTCGGCTTCTGGCTCGGCCGGTTCCTCGGCCCGAGGATCCGCCGATCCGGCCTGGGCGCGCGCATCGGCGAGCACCACTGGGCGCGCGCCGAGAGATACCTGCGCCGCCGGGGCGGACCCGCGATCTTCATCTCCCGCTTCCTGCCCGTGCTGCACTCGCTCGTCCCGCTCACGGTGGGCATGAGCGGCTTCGGCTATCGCAGGTTCCTCGCCTGGACTGCTCCCGCGTGCGCGCTGTGGGCGGCGCTCTACATCACGGTGGCCGCCCTCGCCGCGGGCACCTACCGCGAGCTCGCCGACCGGCTGCACTTCGCGGGCTACCTCTTCGTGGGCGTCATCGTCCTCTTCCTGGCGCTGATGTACGGCGCGAAGAAGCTCCTGCAGCGCTCGGAGTCGAGGCACCTCGCCGCCGAGGGCGACGACGACGTGGAAGACTGAGGGGATGCCCGAGTCCGCCTCCGCGTCGGGCGCTCCGGCCCGCCCGAAGGTGCTGTGGCTCGCGCGCCTGGAGTACCGCTATCACGCGTGGCGCGAACGGCGCGCTCGCGCGCGGGGTCTCACCCCGACGGTGGCCGCGTTCCCCGGCTACGGCTCGACGGAGTGGGTCCGCGTCGTCGGCCGCGTGCTCATCGTCCCCCCGCGCCGGCGCGGGGTCGGCGAGTTCGCGAGCGTGCGGGGGTGGCGCGGCTTCGCCAGCATCCCGATCGGGTTCGCGCAGGTCTCCATCACGATCGGCGGCGTCACGCACGACGTCGTCTCCGACCGCGGCGGGGTGGTGGACGCCGTCATCCCGGCCTCTCTCGCGCCGGGCTGGCAGACGCTGCACATGTCGGTGGAAGGCGGAGAGGCCGTCGTCGCCCGCGTCTTCGTCGTCGATCCCGACGTGCGCTTCGGCGTCGTCTCCGACGTCGACGACACCGTGATGGTGACGGCGCTGCCGCGGCCGCTCGTCGCCGCCTGGAACTCGTTCGTGGTCGACGAGCACGCCCGCCAGCCGGTGCCTGGCATGGCGGTGCTCATGGAGCGACTCGTGCGCGCGCACCCCGGCGCCCCGCTCGTGTACCTCTCCACGGGGGCGTGGAACGTGGCTCCCACGCTGTCGCGCTTCCTCAGCCGCCACCTCTTCCCGCCCGGAGCGATCCTGCTCACCGACTGGGGTCCGACGCACGACCGCTGGTTCCGCAGCGGCAGCGCGCACAAGCTCGACAATCTGCGCCGGCTCGCCCGCGAGTTCCCCCGCGTGAAGTGGCTCCTCGTCGGCGACGACGGTCAGCACGACGACGCGATCTACACGGAGTTCGCCGGCGAGTTCCCCGACAATGTGCGGGCGGTCGCGATCCGCCGGCTCTCCCCCGCCGAGGCCGTGCTCGCCGGCGGACGCACCACCGTCGACGACCACAGCGCGGCACAGGTGCCGTGGGTCACCGAGGACGACGGGGCCGGCATCCTGGAGCAGCTGGAGGCGGCCGGAATCCTGGCGGACGGCACGGCGCCGGCATCCTGAACCGC
>JASGDZ010000172.1:0-6828 GCA_047606835.1 Microbacterium sp.
ATCCCGCCCAAGGTGGCATCCCGCCCAAGGTGGCATCCCGCCCAATCCATCCACCCGTGGCCGAGTCCATCCTCAATGCGGCGGTGGATGCATGGAGTCGCCGCGGGATGTATGGACTCGGCGGGCGTGCGGGGCCTCGGCGGGCGCGCGGCGGGCGGGCGGGGCCTCGGCGAGCGGGAGGAGCGTTTGGAGGGGATGACGGGAATCGAACCCGCGTAGCCAGTTTGGAAGACTGGGGCTCTACCATTGAGCTACATCCCCGCGCGCCCGCGCACGGGCACCGACCAATCGTAGTACAGCGCAAGCGACCGGTCGCGCTCCGCCCGGTCGGCTAGACTTGCCGCGGTCGTTGCAGCGTCCGCGCGTGTGCGCGACTGCGCAGCCCGGGGCGTAGCTCAGCTTGGTAGAGCGCCCGCTTTGGGAGCGGGAGGCCGCAGGTTCAAATCCTGTCGCCCCGACCAGTTCGGCGCGGAACATCAAGGGTTTCCATGACTCGAAAGGTCGTGGATCTTGATCCAGTCATCGAAAACCCATCGGGGTGGCTGCCGCCGGGCCACATCAGCGGCCCGATGCTCCGGCAGCGTCAGATCGTGGAGGTCATGCTCGGCACGTCCGCCCGTATCGGGAGGTGTTGGCGATCCGCCACCGCGATGCCGACATCACGAGCGTCACGCCGTCGAGCCGCATCGCGGGCACCATCGTCAGTCACAGGGGCGAGCCGACCGCGCGGCAGGATCATCCCAAGACCGCGAGGTCCCGGCGCACAGTGGCGATCCCGACGTTCGCAGCGGAGGCCGTCCGCGTCAGCGACCCCTCGTCGGACGCGCTGCTGTTCACCACACGCGAGGGCGACCCGCTGACGACGAACAGCGTGCGCCGCCATCGACCGGGCGCTGGCGAGGGGAGCCGGATGATGCCGGACGGAGAAGACCGGGGTGCTCAGATCGGGGCATCGGCGATCGGCGGAGAAGGCTCGGAAAATCGGCGAGCAACTCGTAGAAAATCGGCGATCAGAGTGCGGATAACCGGCGACGACGAGCCTATGCTGGACGACATGGTCGAGCAGGTCGAGCGGTTCACCGAGCCGAGGGTGCTCGAGGCGCTCCAGGACACCAGAGTCGTCGTGATTCAGGGTGCACGTCAGGTCGGCAAGACGACGCTGCTGCACGAGATCGTCGCGCGGACTGGCGGGCGTGCGGTCACCCTGGACGATGAAGTCGTCCGTGCGACCGCGCAGGCCGACCCGGTGGGGTTCGTGACGCAGAACCCGGACGGGCTGCTCGCGATCGACGAGGTGCAGCGTGTGCCGGAGCTCGTGCTCGCACTCAAGCTCGTCGTGGACCGCGACCCGAGACCGGGCCGGTTCCTGCTCACCGGATCGGCGAACCTGCTGCGGCTGCCCGCAACGGAGGACAGCCTGGCAGGACGCGCGGAGAGCATCGAGTTGCACGGCTTCAGCCAGGGCGAGATCGCTGGGCGCCGGGAGCGGTTCATCGACCGTCTGCTGTTCGGTGACCGCTTCCTCGGGCACACCAGCACGCTCACGCGGAAGGACTACCTGGAGCGTGTCGTCGCGGGCTCCTACCCGCAGGCGCTTGCACGCACGGGCAGGCGGCGCAGCCAGTGGCAGGGCAACTACCTCGCTCGCATCGTGGAGCGCGATGCCCCGGATGTGTCGCCGTTGCAGCGGCTCGGCGAGCTGCCGCTCATCCTGCGCGTGCTGGCCGCGCGCAACAGCGAGGAGCTGAACGTCGCCGACATCGCCCGCGACACCGGCATCCCCGCGCGCACCCTCGCCCCGCATCTGGAACTGCTGGAGACGCTGTACCTCGTGCAGCGCATCCCGGCGTGGTCGACGAACCTCACCAAGCGCGTCGTCTCCCGACCCAAGGCCGCGCTGCTGGACACCGGCCTCACAGCCCGGTTGCTCGGCGTCTCGGCTGCCGGTGCTGCACCCGCGGTGCGGCCGGAGATCGCCGGGCACCTGCTGGAAGGCTTCGTCGCCGGAGAGCTGCGCCGGCAGCAGGGCTGGGCCGAGGAACTCGTGCGGATCAGCCACTACCGGGACCACGCTGGGGACGAGGTCGACCTCATCCTCGAAACCGACGATGGTCGCGTCGCCGGAATCGAGGTCAAGGCCACCGCATCCGTCGGCAAGAACGACGGCAGGTGGCTTGCGAAGCTCCGCGACCGGCTCGGCGACCGTTTCACCGCGGGGGTCGTCCTGCACACAGGAAGCAGCAGCGGCCCGCTCGGCGACAAGCTCGCAGCGGTACCGCTCGACGTGCTCTGGGCAGGATGACGCGCTACAGGCTCATGCCTGCGTTTATGGGTTCACATCCTGTCGCCCCGACCAGTTCGGCCCGCGGTGTCATGCCCCTTCGGGGCTGTTACGGCTTCAGCACGATGCGCCCGACGAGGTCGGTGGCCGACTCGTAGAGGGCGTGTGCCCGCGGTGCCTCCGCCAGCGGGAATCGGGCGGCGATCCGCGGACGGATGAGGCCTCGCGCGAGCATGTCGAGCACGGCGAGCGCATCCTGATGGCGCGCGCCGCGCACACCGATCATCGTCAGCTCCTTGTGCGTGAAGTCGTTCACGGTGATGGGCGACGGGGCATCGCGGGGAACCTGCGTACCCGACGCCGGGCTCATGACGCCGCCCAGCCGCAGTGCGTCGATCGCGAGACGGATGAGCGGGCCGTGTCCCGAGTAGTCCACGGCGTGGCTGACTCCGTCGGTGCCCGACCACGCGCGGATCCTGTCGAGTGCCGCGGTCGAGTCATCGGTCAGGACGACCTCGTGCGCGCCGAGCTCCTTGAGCGCGTCGACCTTTGCGGCGTGGCGCGTCGTGGCGATGACGCGCACGCCGGAGAGCCTCGCCAGGGCGATCGTCGCCTCGCCCATGGCTCCGGTTCCGCCCGTCACGAGGAGGGTGTCGCCAAGCTGCAGCCGCAGGCGGTCGCGCACGAGGCGGTGCGAGGTGCCGTACGGCCACAGCGTGGCAGCGGCCGATTCGAGGTCGACGTGGTCGGGAAGCGGCAGCCACAGACGGCGGTCGCGCACGACGTATCTCGCGTACGACCCGAGACCGGCGTGCCCCGGGATGTCGATCCCCGACGAGAGGTTGCCGAGTCCGCGATAGGTCTCGCGGTCGTGGGGGTTCTCGGGATGGACGACGCCGACGACGCGGTCTCCGGGGGCGAACTCGGAGACGTCTGCGCCGACGGCGATGACGACTCCGGCTCCTTCCCGGCCCAGCTGCTGCGGCAGGGGAAGGGCGCGGCGGCCGGGAAGGCCGTTGCCGGAGAGCCGCCCGGAGCGGTACTTCACGTCCCAGCCGGACACGGTGGCGGTGTCGATCTGCACGAGCACGTCGGCGGGGCCGGGCGGGGCCAGGGGGTATTCGTCGAAGACGAGGTTCTCGGGGCCGCCCTGCTCGTGCACCCGCACGGCGGGGGTCGTCGTCGGGACGCCGGTCACCGTGCGCCGTGGCGATCGTACTCGGCGGCTGCCGCGGGGTGCAGCGGCAGCGGCATCCGCGCAGCGTCCGTCGCCGTCACCGGGTAGGTCAACGGTGAGGCCTCGACGGGCAGGTGCCGATAGTGGCGCTCGATCGCGCCGGCGTGCGTGCACACGGCGCGCGCGATGAGCGCGGCGACCTCGTCGTCGAGCGCATCGGTGGTCAAGACGGCCCAGCCGGAGTAGTCGAGCACCTGGAGCGCCCGTCGCTGCCCCGGGAGTCGACCGGACTCCAACTCGAAGGTGTCGAAGCCCGCCGCGCGTACGGCCAGGGCCTCGGCGTCGTCCAGCCCCAGGTGGACGACGCCGCTCAGGCGCTGCCAGGCGGGGGCCATGACGGCCTCGCTGATCGCGAGGTCGACGTTCCCGTCGATCAGCTCGCCGAGCACGTCGAACGGGGACTCGTGGCGCACCAGCGTGCCGCCGCGCGCCTGGATGGATGCCACGGGGATCCCCGCGGCATCCAGCAGCACCTCGGCCGCATGCCCCATGAACCCGTCGGGACCGCCCAGGCCGAGCCCGACGCGCAGCGGCCCGGCACCGGCAGCATCGCTCAGCCGCGCGAAGCCGAGGCCCGCGCGCGCGACCGCGATCATGGCGTCCCGATGCGGGAGCACCGCGAGACCGCGCAGGTGCGTCGCGGGCGCCCCCTCGTACGGTCCGGTGCCGGCGTGCGCGTGAGCGGCGTAGACGGTCGGGGTGAGCACCGCGATGTCGACCTCGCCGGCGGTGAGCGCGCGCAGGTTGTCGCCCATGCCGCGGCCGTTGAGGATCGCGCTGCGGATCCGCCCGTCGGTCTGCTCCCACAGCCACTGGGCGAGCCATCCGCTCACCCTGGTCAGGTTCGCTCCGCCCCAGTCGGCCTGGAAGCGCACGCGGGGGTGCATCAGTGCCGTCCCGCCATGGCCAGGCGGTCGATCTCCTCCTGATTCTCCACGAACGGGGTGCCATGGGTGTGGAAGGTCGGCACGGTCTTCATGCCCCACGCCTGACCTTTCGCGCGCTCGGCCTCGGTCCACTCCACGACGGGCCAGTCCGGGTCCAGGAGCAGTCTCGCCTGGGCGTTCGCGAACTCGATGCGGTTTCCGCCGGGCTCCCACACGTAGAGGAAGAAGGTCTGGTTGATCGCATGCTTGTACGGCCCGTACTCGATGTGGATGCCGTTCTCGAGGCAGATGTCCGCCGCCTTGAGGATGTCTTCGCGCGAGTCGGGGGAGAAGGCGAAGTGGTGGAACCGCCCGCGCGATCCGGTCCAGTCCGCCGAGTAGACGACGTCGTCGGACTTCTGGTGGAAACGGAACCACCATGCGCCGTACCCGCCTTCGTCCAGGATCACGCGCTCGGACTCGCGCGCCATCATGACGTCGCGCCAGAACTCGCCGGCGGCGTTCACGTCGCTCGCGAGGTAGTTGATGTGATCGAGGCGGCGGGCGTTGATGCCGCGACCGGGGTAGGCGGATGCCTGGTTCTTCAGCGCCGGGCGGTCTTCGTCGTCGGGCACGTAGTGGGTCGTGTCGAAGTACAGCGCCATGAGGTGCCCGTCGGGGTCCTCGAACTCGTACGAGCGGCCGACGCCCACCTCGGGGTCGCGCCAGCCGTGACCGAGCCCCGCGCGCTCGATCGCGGCGACCCGGCGCTGCAGCGCGTCTTCGCTCGTCGCGCGGTAGAGGGTGCGGCCGACGCCGTTCGTGTCGGACGCCGTGAGCTTGAGGGAGTACCGCTGGTACTCGTCCCAGCAGCGCAGGTATGCCGAGTCGCCGACGCGCGCGACCTCGCGCATGGCGCAGAGGTCGCGGAAGAAGTGCAGGCTCTCGTCGAATCGGGGTGTGAACAGCTCGATCGCGCCCAGGTGCGCGAGGTCGAAGTTCTCCGGTGCGGCCATGGCCGATCCTCTCTGGTTGCGGGGTTCACAGCTCGGGGCGCGCGAACACGCGCCCGTCGAAGATCTTGCGTGCGGTGCGCAGGGTGCGCGAGGTCGCGTGCCACTCGCCGTCCGGTCCCTGCTCGACCTGCACATCGGTCGTGAGGGTGCCACCGGGGTGCTCGATGACGGTCGGGCCCGACCCTGCGGTGCGGGCGACGTCGGAGCCGACGGCTCCCGGGATGCGGATGCCCGCCGCCGCGGACGCCGCCATCAGCGCCCCGAGCCCGGGGTGCACGCGCGCGGGGATGAACGCGCGGCACGCGATCGCGCCGTTGGCGCGGGGCGGGGCGATGAGCAGCATCTTCGGAACCGTCTGCGATGAGACATCCCCGAGGCCCATGAGCCCGCCCGCCGCGAGGCGCACGCGCTCGACCTCGGCACGCAGGTCGGCGCGCGCCTCGAGCTCGGCGGGGGTCTCGGTGCCGTGCACGTCGAACTCCGCGGCGTCCAGCAGCACGACCGGCATGCCGCCGTCGATGAGCGTGACGCGGTGACCGAGGAGGTCCTCGGCGACGCGGCCGGTCGGCAGCAGGGACTTGCCGGGGCCGGCCGAGACCGCGATGTGCCAGGCGCCGGCCTCATCGGAGGGGCGCACGACCGCGAGGTCGCCGGTGTTGACGAGGCGGATGCGGGTGGGCCCCGCGCCATCTGGCGCGACGAGTCCGCGCTCGGCGGCGAAGGGTGCGACCCCCGCCAGCAGGTTTCCGCAGGTCTGCCGGGTGCCGACGACGGGCTTGTCCGGAACGACCTGCAGGAACAGATAGTCCAGGTCGGCCGCGTCGTCGGCACAGCGCGACACGATCGCCACCTTGCTCGTGAGCGGGTGGCCGCCGCCGAGGCCGTCGAGCTGAGCGGGGTCCGGACTGCCCATGATGCGCAGCACGAGGTCGTCGCGCGCGGCGGCATCTTCGGGCAGGTCCTCGGCGAGGAAGTAGGCGCCCTTGGAGGTCCCGGCCCGCATCAGCATGCACGGGATGCCGGCATCCGTCTCAGCGGTCACGCAGGTACTCCTCCTGTGTGCGATAGACCACGCCGAGCTCGCCGAGGAGCGCGCGCAGGCCCTTGCGGTCGAGGCTGAGCTCGCGCCCGCTCGCGTACGCATCGCGGTCCGCCGCCTCCTTCTCGGTGCGGGTGCGAGCCGCTGCGAGGACGTCGGCGGCCTCGCAGCGGGGGACGAAGACGACCCCGTCGTCGTCGGCGACGACGACGTCGCCGGGCTCGACGTGCACGCCGGACACGACGACGGGCACGTTGACACTGCCCGCCGTCGCCTTCACTGACCCCTGGGCGTGGACCGCCGCGGCCCACGCGGGAAAGCCCAGCTCGCGCAGATCGGCGGTGTCGCGCACCCCGGTCGTGGTGACGAGGCCCCGCACGCCGCGGGCC
>JASGDZ010000173.1:0-4550 GCA_047606835.1 Microbacterium sp.
CGACATTGCCGAGGCCATCAAACTCGCGCTCACCGGCGCGCTGGACGGCCACACCGTGAACCTCACCGACGACGCCCCCACCTCGGTCTACGAAATCGCCCGCGTCGTGGGCGCCGACTACGCGGAGTCGGCCGAGCCGCTGGCCAATCCCTGGAGCGGGCACGTCGACGGCGCGCTGGGACGCGGCCTGGGACTCATCCCCACCGTGCGGAGTCTCTACCAGGCCGCGGCGGAAGACGTGCTTTGAGCGACACCGCACCCGAAGCTCCAACGCAACGGACTCGTCACCAGGACCGCCTACGCCGATGCGCCACCCCGCGTCGAGCGCAGTCTCACCGCGTTCCGGGAAGAGACCGATCACAGCCCCCCTACGGTGATGCTTCGCAGGGGGAGATGCTGATCCCCGGCTCGGCCGGCGTCTGTGTCTGGCCCCGACAGTTGGGCACGCGGGGCCTTGTGCTGCCCAGCAACCGCAGCAGGGAGAGCCCGACCGGCAGCGGTCGCCCGCACCGTACAGGACGCGCACGGTGCATTGCGCGCGGCCGAGGACGCGGCGCGGCGGCGCTGGCGCGGCGTACCCCAGGCGGACACGAGGATTCCCGTCTGGGCCGCGGTCGCCGCCGGGAAGCAGGCCGCCACCGACCCGCAGGTGGTTCAGGGGGCGAGAGCGGCAGGCGCAGGCCTCAGTTCATTCGGGTGCGCTGGGCGGGGCGTCAGGTCGCCTCCGTCGCCTCAGTCGCGCCGGGGAGCCGGCCCAAGCCGTCCGGCAACGGGATCGAGAGCAGCAGTCGCTGCGTGTACGGATCCTGGGGGTCGTTCCAGACCTGTTCCGTCGGCCCCTGCTCCACGATCACGCCCTGGTTCATCACCAGCACGCGATCGGCGATCAGCCGCACGACGGCCAGATCGTGACTGATGAACAGCATGCCCGCACCCGACTCGCGCACCAGCCGGCTCATCAGACCCGCGATCTGAGCCTGAAGCGAGGCATCCAGCGCTGAGATCGGCTCATCGGCGATGAGCAGCTGCGGCTCTGCCGCGAGGGCACGGGCGATGGCGATCCGTTGCCGCTGTCCGCCGGAGAAGGCATGCGGGAAGCGGGATGCATCGGCACGCGACAACTCGACGCGCTCCAGCCAGTCCCCCGCGTCGATCGCCGAGGCATCAGCGGCCCACCGGCGGCCGAGGGCGACACTGTCGCTCACCTGAGCGCCGACGGTCCGCCGTGGGTTCAGCGAGTTGTACGGATCTTGAAAGACCATCTGCACGCGCAGCTGGTCGCTCGCACGCCGTGCGATGCCCAGCGGCGTGACCGGCTGATCCCGGAACAGGATGCTGCCGGCCGTGGGCCGCTCCAGACCGCACACCGACCGCGCGATCGTGGACTTCCCGCAGCCGGACTCGCCGACCAGACCCACGATCTCCCCCGCGTCGACAGACAGCGAGACACCGCGCACCGCCGTGAAGTCGGGCTTTCCGAAAGTGCGGTATCTGACCTCGAGATCCTCGACGCGCAGCAGCTCAGTCATCGGACTCCCCTCCGCCCGCCTCGGCCGGCGTCCGCCGAGAGTCTCTCGACGCGGCGTCCTCGTGCGTCAGCGGATCGGCGATGCGGTTGCCCGGAAGAGACTCGATGAGCTCCCTGGTGTACGGATGCTGCGGCGCCGTGAGCACGTCGAAGCGGGTTCCCGTCTCGACGACGGCGCCGTGCCTCATCACGACCACGTCATCGGCGACGGCCGACATCACGCCCAGGTCGTGCGTTACCAGCATCATCGCGACGTTCAGGTCGTCGCACAGTCGGCGCAGCAAGCGCAGCACTCCGGCCTGGACGGTCACGTCGAGCGCCGTGGTGGGCTCGTCCGCGATCAGCACCCGCGGATCGCACGCCAGTGCGATCGCGATGGCGATGCGCTGCCGCATTCCACCGGAGAACTGGTGCGGATACTTGTTCAGCGCCCCTTCCGGATCCGGGATGGAGACCATCTCGAGCAGCTCGCACGCCCGCGCCTTGGCGGCGTTACGGGACAGACCGAGGTGCAGACGCATGTGGTCGGCCAGCTGGGAGCCGACGCGGATCATCGGGTGCATGCTGGTCGACGGGTCCTGGAAGACCATGGCGATGTCGCGGCCGCGGATCGCGCGCAATGAGCGTGACGTCAGTTCCAGAAGGTTGCGACCGCCGAAGCTCACCTCTCCCGTGGCCCGCGCGCCGGCAGGCAGCAGCCCGAGCACGGCAAGCCCGGTCATCGTCTTCCCCGATCCGCTCTCGCCTGCCACGCCGGTGATCCGGCCGGGCGTCAGCTCGAGGGACACGTCATCGAGGATGACCGTGCTCTGGCCGCGCCGGGGCGATCGCGACGGCAGTTCGACGTGCAGTCCCGATATGCGCAACCCCGCCGACTCACGTGCTGTCGTCGTGCTCGTCTCGTTCATGAGGCTCTCGTCCCCCCGGCGGTCTGCGGGTCGAGTGCGTCACGCAGGGCGTCGCCGATGAAGTTGACGGCGAGCACCACGGAGAGGATCGCCAGCCCGGGATACACAGCCAGCCACCAGCTGTCCATGTACTCGGTGCCCACCGAGATCATCGATCCCCATTCCGGGGTCGGTGGCACGGCGCCCAGGCCCAGATACGACAGGCCCGACAGCAGCAGGATCGCTGCGCCGACATCCAGGGTCGCGAGCACCAGGATCGATCCGGCGACGTTGGGCAGCACGTCGACCACGAGCACCCGCCACGCCGAGAATCCCAGCAGCCGGTCGGCGAGGACGAACTCGCGCGAACGCAGGCTGAGCACGAGGGAGCGCATCACGCGCGCGTATGACGGCCAGGTCACGATGAGCATCGCGATGACCGCGTTCTGCAGTGACGGGCCCAGCACCGCCGCGATGACCATCGCCAAGATGATCGTCGGGAAGGTGAAGACCAGATCGGTGATGCGCATGATGATCTCGTCGACGACCCTGCCGAAGTACCCCGCGACGGCTCCCAGAACGGATCCGATCACCATCGACATCACCACGAGCATGAGCGCCAGCGGGATCGATACACGTGACCCGAAGAGCACGCGGCTGAAGACATCCCTGCCGAGCTGATCCGTGCCGAAGAGATGTGCTGCACTCGGCTCCTGCAGCGTGCCCTCGGTGTTCGCGATCGGGTCGAACGGGGCGATCAGCGGTGCGAAGATCGCGATGAGGAGCCACGCGACGACCACGATCACGCCGATGATCGCGAGCGGCGATCGCAGCCACTGCGGATAGCGGAACCACGCCGGGCGGAGAGCACCCGTGGGCGTCAGTCGCGCCATCACTGCCTCACCCTCGGGTCGATGAACCCGTACAGCAGATCGACGAGCAGATTGATCATGATGTAGATCACGCCCACGACGAGCCCCACGCCCATGATGGCGGGCACGTTCAGGTTTCGCGCGGCGTTGAAGGCGTATTGACCGAGGCCGTTCCAGGCGAACACCTGCTCGACCAGCACCGTGCCGGAGAGCAGACCGCCGAAGATCAGACCCACGACGGTGATGATCGGCACGGCCGCTCCACGGAGCACGTATCCGACCACGACGCGCGTGGGACGCAGACCCTTCGCGATCGCCGCCCGGACATAGTCCTGCCCCAGCACCTCCAGCACGGAGGTGCGGGTGAACCGCACCATCAGGCCCATCGAGTACAGCGTGAGGACGAGCGCCGGCAGCAGGAGGTGCGCGAGGGCGTTGCCGAAGACGGTCATGTCCCCGGCGATCAGCGAGTCCACCAGGTACATGCCGGTGACCGTCGGGGGCGGGATCATGGTCGGGTCCAGCCGCCCGCTGCCAGGGAGCAGGTTCCACTCGTAGAAGAGGAAGTAGTAGGCGACCAGAGCGAGCCAGAACAGCGGCACGGAGATCCCTGCCAGACTCAGCACCCGCAGCACCTGGTCGGCGAACCTCCCGCGACGGTACGCGGCGACGGTCCCGAAGGCGACGCCGAGGAGGACCGAGAGGATGACGGCGACTCCGGCGAGTTCGAGCGTCGCCGGGATCGCCGCGCCCAGCTCATCGACGATCGGCGCGCCGCCCTTGGTGGAGATCCCGAGGTCGCCGCGCAGCAGATTCCCCATGTAGGTGAAGTACTGCACGACGACGGGCTGATCCAGCCCATGCGCGGCGCGATATTGCGCGACGATCTCCTCATCGTTCGCGGCATCGTCACCGAGTGCGAGCTGCACCGGGTCGGCAGGCACCAGGTTGGTGAGCGTGAAGGTCACGACCGTCACGCCCACCAACAGGAGCACCGCGAACAACAGCCGACGCGCGATGAACAGCGCGAGCGGGTGTCGAGTGATGATCTCTCTCACGCAGGGCCCTCCCGCGTGCTACTTCACGCTGATCTGGGTGATGTCGAAGTCACCCGACGGAGTGAGCACCAGACCTTCGATGCGCTCAGCGCTCGCGATGACGGTCGGGGGGAGCAGCAGCGGCACGAACGGCCCGATCTCGTTCTCGATGCGCTGGAACTCCTCGAACATCGCGTCACGCTCGTCGGCAGGCGCGTTGCGGATC
>JASGDZ010000174.1:0-4549 GCA_047606835.1 Microbacterium sp.
ACCCAGCGCCGTGCGCCACTCGGCGCGCGCGGCGTCGATGCGCGCCGCGCGGTCGATCCGCCCCGCACCGGCGGCGACGAGCCGCTCCAGCACGGCGGCGTAGGCGGGATTGCGCACGAGGTCGCCCGCTGCCGGCACGTGGCCGCCCGGCAGCCACAGGTCTGCGGAGGTCGTCCAGTGCTCGCGGAAGAGCTGTTCCACGCGGCGGATCGTGGCCGCGGTGGTGGGCAGCAGCGGGGCGCCGTCGCGGGCGTAGCCGATCGCGTACGACAGGATGTCGCCGAGCTCCATCGTGCCGTGGTCGCGCAGCAGCAGCAGCCACGCGTCGACGGCGGCCGGGATCGCGGCGGCGAGGCCGCCCGCGCCGGGGACGAGGTCGAGGCCCTCCGCCCGGAAGCGCTCGATCGTCGCGCCGGCGGGCGCCGCGCCCTGGCCCATCAGCACCACCGGGCGACCCGGATCGGCCGCGGTCGCGAAGATCCCGACGAGGTCGCCGCCCGGGCCGTTCAGGTGCGGCTCCACGACGTGCAGCACGAAGCCGCCCGCGACGGCCGCATCGAACGCGTTGCCGCCGTGCTCGAGCACGGCCTGCGCCGACGCGGTGGCCAGCCAGTGCGTGGATGCCGCCATCCCGAACGCGCCGGTCAGGGTCGGCCGCGTCGTGAAGGCGGGGGGAGGGGTGTACGTCACGGCTCGCTCCGTTTCGTCTCGCCGCTGCGCGGCTCGCTCAACGACCGGTCTTCTTGCCGCTGCGCGGCTCGCTCGACGACCGGTCTTCTTGCCGCTGCGCGGCTCGCTCGACGACCGGTCCTATCGCCGCTGCGCGGCTCGCTCAACGACCGTCGCAGGAGAGGCGCTGCACCCAGGCCTCGACCTCGTCGGCGGTGCGCGGGATGGCCGCCGACAGGTTCTCCACGCCGTGCGCGGTCACCAGCACGTCGTCCTCGATGCGCACGCCGATTCCGCGGTACTCCTCAGGCACCGTGAGGTCGTCGATCTGGAAGTAGAGCCCCGGCTCGATCGTGAACACCATGCCGGGTTCGAGGATGCCGTCGTAGTACATCTCGCGGCGCGCCTGCGCGCAGTCGTGCACGTCGAGCCCGAGGTGGTGCGACGTGCCGTGCACCATGTAGCGACGGTGCTGACCGCCGGTGTCGGCATCCAGCGCCTCCTGCGCCGTCACCGGCAGCAGGCCCCACTCGGCGGTGCGCCGGGCGATGACCGCCATCGCCGCCTCGTGCACCTCGCGGAACCGGATGCCGGGCCGCGCCACGGCGAACGCGGCGTCCGCCGCCTCGCGCACCGTCTCGTAGACCGTGCGCTGCACGTCGCTGAAGCGACCTGCGACCGGGATCGTGCGGGTGATGTCCGCGGTGTACAGGCTGTCGACCTCCACCCCCGCGTCGACGAGGATCAGGTCGCCGGGGACCACCGTGCCGTCGTTGCGGGTCCAGTGCAGGTAGCAGGCATGCGGGCCGGACGCGGCGATCGTGTCGTAGCCCTCCCCGTTGCCGTCGGTGCGGGCGCGCCGGTGGAAGACGCTCTCCACGACCCGTTCGCCGCGCGGATGCTCGACGATCGAGGGCAGCTCGCGCAGGATGTCGTCGAAGCCGCGCGCCGTGACCGCGACCGCGAGCCGGAGCTGTTCGATCTCGTACTCGTCCTTGACGAGCCGGAGCTCCGAGACGAAGCGGGTCAGCTCGGGGTCCTCGCCGACGACGAGGTCGTCGTCGCCCGGGGCGAAGTCGTCGACGTGCGCGGTCGCGACGCCGAGGTCGGCGGCCACGCCCTCCCGTGCGGGCCGCGGGCCGATCCAGAACTCGCCGATCGTCGCGTCGGAGTAGAACTCGGGCGTGGTGCGGTCGGCGCGCTCGCGGAAGTACAAGGTCACGTCGTGGCCACCCTCGACCGGGTCGAACACGAGCACGGAGTCGGGTTCGGAGTCCGACCCCCACCCGGTCAGGTGCGAGAACGCGGAGTGCGCGCGGAACGGGTAGTCGGTGTCGTTGCTGCGCTGCTTGAGCGAGCCGGCCGGCACCACCAGCCGCTTGCCGGGGAACGCGCCGGACACCGCGTCGCGGCGGCGCGCGGCGAACGGCGCCTGCGCCCGCGCAGGCGGAGTCGACTCGGGGCGTTCGGCCCACCCCGTGGAGATCGCGTCGAGGAAGCCCTGCGGGAACGGCTGACGTCGGTTCGTCGACGGCGGCGGCGACGCGGCATCCGCCCGCCCGTCGGTCACCGCGGTGGTCTTGGTGTCGCTCATCGCCCCAGTCTCCCACGCGGGGCGGCCGCCCGTGCCGGTGCGCCGGTCAGGAGGCCGGGTCGGGCTCCAACTGCACGACGAGAGGCCGGTGATCGCTTCCCGAGGTGTCCTTCGAGCCGATGACGACGCTCCCGGTCGCCTTCCAGCCCGACGCCATGACGTGGTCGATCGGGGCGCCGAGCAGCGCGGGTAGCGTCGCCGGCCACGTGCCGACCGCGCCGTTGCCCGTCGCGTCGGCGGTGTCGCGGCAGCGCCCGAGCAGGCCGCCTCCGGTGCCGTAGCCGGCCATGTGATCGACCGTCGCGTTGAAGTCGCCGGCCATGATGACGTTGTCGACGGCGCACTGGTCGGCGACCCACTGCAGATCGTCGCGCCAGTCCTTCATGTACGACTGACGCGGCGCCACGGCGTGCACCGCCACCACGATCGGGCCGTCGCCGTCGACGGGCATCGCCACCGCGCTCGGCACCGTCGACGTGTTGCTCGACCCGTCCTCCGACGACTCGATCACCGAATAGTCGCCGAGCCTCGGCGAGATGAGGATCGTCGTCGAGCTCGCGTCCCACCCGGGGTACCTGGCGTTGTGCACCCACATGCGGTGGCCGAGCTCCCGCATCGCGATCGCGACCGCCTCGCCGTTCTGCTCCGTCGTCTCGGGGAGGGTGACGATGTCGGCATCCATCGCGACCGCCGTCTCCGCGATCTCGTCGGGGGCCGTCGCCTCGCCTGCGGTGTTCCACGTCATCACGCGCACGCTCGTGTCTGTCGCGTCGGGGAGGGAGTCGGCGCCCAGTCCGCGCGAGACGAGCACCGCGGCGTTCGCGGCGCCGGCGACGAGCGCGACGATGGCGATGGATGCCGCGAACGCCCGCATCGGACGCACCAGCGCGAGCAGCAGGGCGACGACGACGATGCCGCCGAAGGCCAGTGCGATCGCGCCGCGGAACGACGCGAGCTGGGCGATCGGATACGTGCGCTCGAGCCGGAAGAACTGCGGCCACGAGACGATCGCGGCCGCGATCGCGAACAGCACCGTGAGAAGGATGCCGATCGGTCGCCACACGGTCCAGAGCCTAGGCGAGCAGGCTGGCAGATCGCCGGGTGGGCCAGGGCCGGCGCGGGGCGCGCGCTACGCTCGCAGGATGCGGGCGCACGGCTTCGAGGGACCCAGCGACCTCCATCTGCACTCTGTGCAGTCCGACGGCACGGAGCCCCCTGCCGTGGTCATGGCGGCTGCGCACCGCCACGGCATCCGCACCGCGGCGCTGACCGACCACGACACGACCGCGGGGTGGGCGGAGGCGGCCGACGCCGCGACGTCGCTCGGCATGACCTTCATCCCGGGGATCGAGCTGTCGGCCAAGCACCAGTGGCGCAGCGTCCACCTCCTCGCCTATCTCCCCGACCCGGACGACCCGGCGCTGCGCGCCGAGCTCGACCTCATCCGGTCGTCGCGACTCACCCGCGCGCGCGAGATGGCCGACCGCATCGCGCGCGACTTCGACCTCGCCTGGGACGACATCCTGGCCCAGACGATCGACGGGGCGACGGTCGGCCGGCCGCACATCGCCGACGCGCTCGTCGCGAGGGGACTCGTGACAGACCGCGCGGAGGCGTTCGCCGACATCCTGAGCCCCGGCGGCGACTACTACGTGGCGCTCTACGCGCCTCATCCGGTCGCGGCGGTCGACCTGATCGTGGCCGCCGGCGGTGTGCCGATCATCGCGCACCCCGCCGGGAGGGCGGGCCTGCTGCCGATGCCGCTGCTGCACGAGATGCTCGACCACGGCCTCGCGGGGTTCGAGATCGGCCACCGCGAGAACCTCCCCGCGGGCAGGCGCGCGCTGGAGCGCCTCGCGCGCGAGCGCGACCTCATCGTGACGGGGTCGAGCGACTACCACGGCCTCGGCAAGCCGAACGTGCCCGGCGAGAACACGACGTCCGACGAGATGGTGCAGCGCATCGTCGAGCGCGGCACGGGGGCGGCCGCCGTGCACCCCTGAACGCGGGCGGCTACCCTGAACGCGGGCGGCTACCCTGAACGCGGGCGGCTACGCGCCCTGCCCGGCTCCGCCCGAGCGGCGACGGCGCCGGCGTCGGCGTGCGGGGGCCGGCTTTCCGTCGTGGTGCTCCTTGCCGTGGCCGTCGTGCGTGCCGGTGCCTTCGGTGGCGCCTTCCTCGGCCGGCGGCGTCGGAGAGGCGGCATCCTGCCCGCCGTCCTCGAACGTCGATCCCACCCGCTCGGCGCGCGTGCGGCGCCGGCGCCGGCGCGTGCCGCCCTCGCCC
>JASGDZ010000175.1:0-3774 GCA_047606835.1 Microbacterium sp.
CTGCGCGCCGTGCGCGGCCGCACGCGCTGAGCCTGGAGTCGCGGGCCCCGTGCGCCCCGCCGCCCCGTCGCCCTGCCGCCGAGTCGCCCCAGTCGCCCCGTCGCCGAGTCGCCCCGCCTCCTCGGCGCCGAGTCGCCCCGCTGCCTCGTCGCCGAGTCGCCGAGTCGCCGAGTCGCCCCGTCGCCCGGTCGCCGAATCCACCCTTCCCCGCGCGAATCCATCCATCGAGCGCCTCCGTGGGGATGGTTTCGAGCGCGAACGTATGGACTCGGCGAGGGGCCCGGAAGGAGGGGCGCGGAAGGAGGGGCGCGGAAGGAGGGGCGCGGAAGGAGGGGCGCGGCAGTCCGGAAAGGGAGAACGCGCCGCCGGTAGGATGACGGGGTGCCCGTGAACCCCGAACTGGTCGGTCGTGACTTCCCGCCGACGACCCCCTACCTCGTGGGCCGCGAGAAGGTGCGCGAGTTCGCGCGCGCCGTGTTCGCGACCGACCCGCAGCACGTCGACCCCGCCGCAGCGCGGGCGCTCGGCTACCCCGACGTCGTCGCGCCGCCCACGTTCGCGATGGTCGTGCAGGACCTCACGCTGCAGCAGCTGCTCGCCGAGCCCGACTCGGGCATCGTGCTGGAGCGCACGATCCACGCCGAGCAGCGCTTCCGCTACACGCGGCCGATCGTCGCCGGCGACGAGCTGACCGCGCGGCTGGCGATCGTGGGCGTGCGCCCGGTCGGCAAGGGCGCGATGGTCACGAGCGAGGCCGAGATCATGGATGCCGCAGGCGCCCACGTCGTGACCGCGACCTCCGTGCTCCTGATCGGAGGTGAGGAATGAACGTCGGGGATGTCGTCGCCGAGCGCTCCGTGCAGCTGACCCGCGAGTCGCTCGTGCGCTATGCGGGCGCCTCCGGAGACTTCAACCCCATCCACTACCGTGACGACGTCGCTACGCGCGTGGGGCTTCCCGGCGTGCTCGCGCACGGCATGCTCACGATGGGACTGGCCGTGGAGACGGTGGTGCCGTGGCTCGGCGACGCCGGCCGCATCCTGGAGTACGGCGTGCGCTTCACGCGCCCCGTCGTCGTCGACCCCGAGGAGGGCGCGACGGTGACCGTCGTCGCGAAGGTCGGCGCAGTCGACGAGGATGTCGCACGCATCGACCTCACGGTGTCGCACGGCGACACCACGGTGCTCGGCAAGGCGCAGGTGCGGGTGCGGCTCTGACATGCCCGAGGTGACGCCCGTCCCGCTGTCGAGGCTGACCACGCTGCGCACCGGAGGAGTCCCCGCGCGCATGGTCGACGCGCGCACCGTGCCGGAGCTCGTCGCCGCGCTGCACGACGCGTGGGCCGCGGACGAGCCGTGGCTCGTGCTCGGCGGCGGCTCGAACCTGTTCGCCGGCGACGAGCCGTTCGAGGGAACGGTGATCCGGGTGCTGACGACGGGGATCGAGCGGATGCCGGGCTCCCGCCCGGGCACGGCGAGGCTGCGCGTGGCGGCCGGGCACGCGTGGGACGACCTCGTCGCCCATACCGTCGCTCAGGGCCTCGCCGGCATCGAGGCGATGTCGGGCATCCCGGGCACCGTCGGCGGTGCGCCGGTGCAGAACGTCGGCGCCTACGGGCAGGAGATCGAGCAGACCCTCGTGGAGGTCGAGCTGCTCGACGAGGGCGCCGACGAGCCGGTGACGCTCCCGGCGTCCGAGCTCGGCTTCGGCTTCCGCACGTCGGTGCTCAAGCATCACCACGGTGCGGTGCCGGCGCGGTCTGCGGTGATCCTGTCCGCGACGTTCGAACTCGTGGAGGTCGGCGACGGCGAGCGGCCGGTCCGCGGCGAGCAGCTGCGCCGGGCCCTCGGGCTGGAGCCCAGCGAGGCCGTGTCGCTGCGCGGGATCCGCGACCACGTGCTGGCGGTGCGGCGCAGCAAGGGCATGGTGCTCGACGACGCCGACCCCGACACGTACAGCGCCGGCTCGTTCTTCCAGAACGCGATCGTGTCGGCGGCGTTCGCGCGCACGCTCCCGCGAGAGTGCCCGCGGTGGCCGATGCGGCCCGACGTCGACGCCGTCACGGTCATCCCCCTGGATCGCTACGACGGGATCGTGCCCGCGGCGCGGCCCGAGCCGTCGGACGTCAAGGTCAGCGCGGCGTGGCTCATCGAGCAGTCCGGCATCCGCAAGGGGTTCCGGCTCCCGCGCTCTCGCGCCGCCGTGTCATCGAAGCACGCGCTCGCGCTCACCAACCGCCACGGGGCGACGGCGGCCGAGATCGCCGAGCTGGCGCGCTACATCCGCAGCCGCGTCGCGGCGGAGTTCGGGCTCGTGCTGCAGCCCGAGCCGGTGCTCGTCGGGGTCGAGCTGTAGCGTTCTCGGCGCACCGCGGCCGCGGCACTCGATCACCGCGAGGCGAACAGCTCCTGCATCCGCTGCACACCCTCCCGCAGGGCGTCGTCGCCGAGGGCGTACGACAGGCGCAGGTAGCCGCTCGGGCCGAACGCCTCGCCGGGCACGACGGCCACCTCGGCCTCATCGAGGATGAGGTCGGCGAGCTCGAGCGACGTGTTCACCGTCTTGCCGCGCCACTGGCGGCCGAGAAGGCCCCTGACGTCGGGGTACACGTAGAAGGCGCCGAGGGGGTTCGGCACCGTCACGCCGGAGATCTTCGCGAGCTCGTCCACGATCAGGCGGCGGCGGCGGTCGAACGCGACGCGCATCTCCTCCGCGGCGGTCTGCGGCCCGGTGAGCGCGGCGAGCGCGGCGCGCTGTGCGATGTTGTTGACGTTCGAGCACAGGTGCGACTGCAGGTTCGCGGCGACCCTCACGGCATCCGCAGGGCCCACCATCCAGCCCACGCGCCATCCGGTCATCGCGTAGGTCTTCGCCACGCCGTTGACGAGTATCGTCTGGCCGGCCGCCTCCGGCGCGGCCTCGACGATCGACACCGCCTTGACGCCCTCGTAGACGAGGTTCTGGTAGATCTCGTCGCTGATCACCCAGATGCCGTGCTCGACCGCCCACTCGCCGATCGCCTTCGTCTCCTCGGGCGTGTAGACGGCGCCCGTGGGGTTCGACGGCGACACGAACACGAGCGCGGTGGTGCGGTCGGTGCGGGCGGCCTCGAGCTGCTCGACGGTGACCTTGTAGTCCTGGTCGGCTCCGGCGAAGACCTCGACCGGGATGCCGTCGGCCAGCGCGATGGCCTCCGGGTACGTCGTCCAGTACGGCGCGGGCAACAGCACCTCGTCGCCCGGGTTCACGACCGCCTGGAACGCCTGGTACACCGCCTGCTTGCCGCCGTTGGTCACGATGACCTGCGACGCCTCGACGTCCAGGCCCGAGTCGCGCAGCGTCTTCGCGGCGATCGCCTCGCGCAGCACGGGGAGTCCCGCGGCCGGCGTGTAGCGGAAGTTCGCGGGGTTCCGCAGCGCCTCGGCGGCGGCGTCCACGACGAACGGCGGCGTCGCGAAGTCGGGCTCGCCCGCCGCGTAGGAGATGACGGGCCGGCCCGCGGCCTGCAGGGCCTTGGCCTTGGCGTCGACTTTGAGCGTCGCCGACTCGGCGATCGCGGAGAGCTTGCGGGAGAGCGGTGCGCGTTCGGTCACGCCTTCGAGCGTACCCTCGGCGCCCTCGCCCGTTGCCCGGCCCGGCCGCCCGGTCCCCATGCCCGGCCCCGATGCCCGGCCCGGCCGCCCGGTCCCCATGCCCGGCCCCGATGCCCGGCCCCGATGCCCGGCCCCGATGCCCGGCCCCGATGCCCGGCCCCGATGCCCGGTCCCCATGCCC
>JASGDZ010000176.1:0-21848 GCA_047606835.1 Microbacterium sp.
ATCGAGGCGCTCGTCACGATCCAGCTGCGCCGGGGCGACGCGGCGGGCGACGCCGACCGGGGCGACGCCGTCTGCGACGGGTCCGCGCCCGTCGCGGACGACCCGCGGAGCATCCCGCAGCGGCAGGCCGACGCGCTCGTCGACCTGTGCCGGCACGCGATCGGATGCCGCGAGTCCGCCATCGCGAACGCGACGACGACCGTCGTCGTGCGCATCGACCTCGCCGACCTCGAGCGGGGCGAGGGCGCCGCGGCCATCGACGGGCTCGCGCAGCCCGTGACCGCGGCGACGGCGCGTCGCATGGCCGCGAGCGGCAACGTCATCCCGTGCGTGCTGGGCGCCGAGAGCGAGATCCTCGACTGGGGCCGGCAGAAGCGCCTCTTCACCGCCGCGCAACGGCTCGCGCTCGCCGAGCGCGACGGCGGATGCGCGTTCTGCGCGCTTCCACCCGCGTTCTGCGAGGCGCATCACCTCCGATGGTGGGATCGCGACGACGGACCCACCGACCTCGACAACGGCATCCTGCTCTGCACGCGCTGTCATCATCGCGTGCACGACGACGGGTGGGAGATCCGCATCGACGGGGTCGGGACGAGAGCGAGGGTGTGGTTCGTCCCGCCGGCATGGGTGGATGCCGCCCGCACCCCGCGGCTCGGCGGCGTCGCCAGGTTCGGACTCGCCGCGTGACGGCCACCCGCACGCCGCGCCTAGAATCGGCGCATGGCCCGCCTGCTCTACGTGTGCGTGCGCCCGCAACAGGGCGCGGCGGCGGCCGAGTACGAGTCCTTCCGCACCGCCGCGCACCTCGAGCCCGACCAGCTCGACCGGCTCGACCTCGTGCGCGAGCGCCTGCCGCTGGGCGCGTTCGACCGCTGGGACGGCTTCTTCGTCGGCGGCAGCCCCTTCAACACGACCGACCCCGCGTCGACCAAGACCGACACGCAGCTCGCTCTGGAGGCCGACCTCGAGCGCATCGCTCGCCGTGCGGCCGCCCGCGAGACGAGCGCCCTGTTCACGTGCTTCGGCATCGGCATCGTGACGCGGATGCTGGGCGGCACCGTGAGCCGCGCGCACCCCGAGGACACCGGTCCGGTGCAGGTCGCGCTCACCCCCGACGGCGAGCGCGACGCGCTCCTCGGGGGCCTGGCCACACGGTTCACCGCGCTCACCGCGCACAAGGAGGGCGCCGGCGAGACGCCGCCCGGAGCCGTGCTGCTCGCCACGAACGAGCAGTGCCCGGTGCAGGCGTACGCGGTCGGCGAGCACCTCTACGCGACGCAGTTCCACCCCGAGCCGACGACGCGGGCGTTCACCGAACGCATGGCGGTGTACCGCGACGACGGCTACTTCGACGCGCGAGACTACGAGCCGCTCGCGGCGCGCGTGCTCGCGGCATCCGTCACCGAGCCGCCGCGCATCCTGCGCGCCTTCGCCCGCCGCCTGCTGGGCTGAGGGCTCTCAGTCCCTCCCGCGCAGCGCGAGCGCGAGGCGCGCTGCGACCGGCACGACGACGAGCACGGCCGCGGCAGCGAGCGCCGTCCAGCCGACGGGGTCGGATGCGGGCTCTCCCGTGAGCCGCTGCACGCCGATCCACGCGGCGCCCCAGCCCATGGCCCACGGCGGCGCGATGCGCCATCCGCTCGCCCACGACCCTGCGAGACCGACGAGGGCGAGCCCTGCGAGCGTCCACACCGCCGCCGGCTCGGACACCGCAGACCAGGCCTCCGGCAGCCACGCGAACACGTTCGCCGCAGACGCCACGGTCACCCAGCCCAGGTGCAGCCCGGTGACCGCGTCGACCAGCGCGAGGTCGAGCCACGGCGAGCGCGTCCGCGCCGAGCGCACGACGCGCACGAACGTCGCGGCCAGCGCCGCGAACAAGGCCACGATCACGACGACCGTCGACCACAGCGGGCCGTACTGGGCGGCGAGCAGCCACGCGCCGTTGAGCACCGCGGTGCCGGCGATCCACCAGCCGACCACGCGCTGCCGAGCGTCGGCGCGCTGAGCGGGAAGCGCCTGCCACAGCGCGTAGCCGACGAGGCCGAGGTAGACGGCGCCCCAGATCGAGAACGCCGGGCGAGCCGGCGCGAGCAGCGTGGCGTCGGCGCCGAGCGCGCCGCCCTGCAGCTCGGCGATACTCGATCCCCCGGTGACGCCCGACGCGACCGCCGCGCAGGCGATCGCGAAGCCGACCGAAACCATCACGACGACAGGACGCACGATGTCACCGCGGCGACGGACGGGCCGTGCCGCAACCTTCGCCTTGCGGTCGGCGCGCAACTCAGTGGGGCTCACGCACCCTGCCTATCGGAGCACCCCGGCTCCGGGCAAGCAAGCGCGCGGCACACAGCGGCATTGTCTGCCGACACCACGCCTCGATCCGCGACGCGAGCTGTCGCTACCGTCCACCGGCATCGGCTGCGACGGCGTCGTCGTAAGGCGCGACCCCGCGACCATGGACGATCTCGATCAACCGTGCACACCAGTCGAGTCGGTGCTGCGCGGCCTCGATGAGGTAGGTGAACGCATGCGCCTTGATGCGGGCGATGCGCTCGTGGTCCTGCTCGGGCCGACGGCGCAGCCGTTCCCGCAGGAGCGGCGTGTCACGAGCGAGCAGCCTCGCCCGGTGTGCCGCCCACTGATCGATGCGCTTGCGAAGCGTCGCCATCTCGGCACGCAGGATGTCTTCGGCGGCGGCGGGTGCGGCCAGGTCGAGGAACAGCGATTGCAGCAGGAGGGGATCGCGCGCGTTCGGGTCGTCGTGGATCTCGCACACCCAGGATCGCAGGTCGGCCGCGCCGTGCTCCGTGAGCGAGTACGAGCGTCGCAACCGCTCGCCACGGGCCTGCTCCTCCCCGTGGATGAGACCGTCCGCCTCAAGCCTTCGCAGCAGCGGATAGATCTGGCTCTGTGGCGCGCTCCAGACCCACTGCGCGCTCGACGCGAAGAACCTCTTCAGTTCGTAGCCGGTCATCGGGCACGCCTCCAGGACACCCAGCACGGCGTACTTCAACGACATCCGTTCAGCATAGCGAGCTATAGTTATTTATAGACAGGTCGATATATACCTATTATTCTCGATGCATCGGCAACAAAGGAGTTCATGGTGGGGATCGCCGCGGCGACGAGAGGTGAGTTGGCGGCCGCTGCCCGCGCGGTCGCACGGGCGGATCTGAGCGATGCGTTCGGGCACGTCTCCGTGCGCACGGGGTGGTCCACGGCGCTCATCACGCCGCCCGTGCCGCTTGGCACAGTCGCCGATGACGACGGTGCGGTCCCGCTCGACATCGAAGGGTCCACTCTTCCTGCCGATGCTCCCCTCGAGGCGTGGCTGCACCTCGCGATCTACCGGGCACGACCCGACATCGGAGCGGTGTGCCGCGCGCAGCCCCGCGCGGTCGCCGCGCTGACGGCGGTGCGCTCAGATCTGCCGCGCGTGAACGGGCACGCCGCGATGCTGGGCGATGTCGTCGTGCATCGCGACGCACGGCTGATTCGCGATGCCGCCTCCGCAGCGTCGGCCGCGCGAGACCTCGCCACCGCCGACGCGCTCGTCCTGCGCGGCAACGGAGCCGTGACGACCGGCACCGATCTGCCCGCGGCCGTCGCCCGCATGTGGCTGCTGGAGCGATCCGCCGAACTCGCGCTGCGGGCGCTCGCCGCGGGCGCGGTCGAAGAGCTCGACGCGAAGGATCGCGAGTGGTGGCGGGCTCGCGCCGGCGAGTTGCTGCCCCGGATCTACCGCTACCTCGGTGAATCCACCCAGACCTCAGAGAAGAACAGGAGCACGTCATGATCGAACTACATGACATCGCCTACGTCCGATCGGGCACGAACGACGCCGCCGAGGCCGTCGGTTTCGCGACGGACATCGTCGGGATGCAGTATCAGGGCGCGGAGGACGGCGTCCACTATCTCCGCGCCGACCATCGACACCACTGCCTCGCGTTCGTGGAGGGAGAGTCGGGCGTTCTCAGCTCGGGTCTCGCCGTCGCTGACGAGGCCGCGCTCGAACGCGCGGAGGAGGAACTCGCCCTCGCGGGCGTGCCGACGGTGCGCGGCACCGCCGATGAAGCACGATCGCGCCGCGTGCGCTCCTTCATCTCCTTCGACGATCCGTGGGGCAACAGGTTCGACCTCGTCGCCAACCAGGGAACGGACGCCCGCGCCGTCCAGTTCAGCCGGGCTGCCGGCATCCTCGAGTTCGGTCACCTGTGCGTCGACGCACCCGACGTGCGCGCCGCCTACGCATGGTGGAGCTCGCTGTTCAACATCAAGATCAGCGACTGGATCGGCGAGTGGGCCGCGCTCATGCGCTTCGATCCCGTCCACCACAAGCTCGCCGTGTTCAAAGGCAGCAAGCCGGGCCTGTGCCACATCAACTTCCAGGTGGAGTCGATCGATGACGTGATGCGCAGCTGGCACTTCCTCGAAGCGCGCGGCGTGGAGATCGAGCAGGGCCCCGGCCGCCACCCGCAGTCCACGGCGATCTTCATCTACTTCAAGGGCCCCGAGGGCCTGACCTACGAGTACTCGTACGGCGTGCGACTCATCGAGGACGACGACTGGGTCGCCCGGTACTTCGACCCCGAGCAGCCCGGCTCGATCGACATGTGGGGCGGTCGGACCCAACGCGTGCAGACCCAGCACCAGGTCGTCCGGCCGCTGCGCGAGACCACTCTTCAGGGCGCCTGATGCCTCTCGTCGAGATCACCCTCACGGAGGGCAGGGAGCCTGAGCGGCTGCGGGCGTTGCTCGCCGAGGTGCACGACGCGGTCGAACACGCCCTCGACGCACCGGGCCAAAGCATCCGCGTCATCCTGCGCGAGATTCCGGAGCACCACTGGCAGTCGGGGCGCGTGACGATCGCAGAGCGGAAGGCAGCTGCGGCGCCGCAGTGAGCGCAGAGGCGACGAAACCGGCGGGAAGCGGCCGACGAAGACGTGACCGGGTCTCGTCCCGCTGCGCGCCGAGATCCCGCCGCCCGATCTCCGAAGCGCGAGCCGCTGCGAGCTCAGTGCGGGACGGGCGGGTGGATCTGCATGACCACCGCTTTGGGCTCGGTGAAGAACTCCCGACTGAAGGTCCCCCCCTCGCGTCCCACTCCGGACTGCTTCTGGCCGCCGAACGGCGCGCGCAGGTCGCGGATGAAGAAGCAGTTGACCCACACGGTGCCCACCTCTAGCGCCGCCGAGACGCGGTGCGCGCGCGCCAGGTTCTCCGTGAAGATCATCGCGTTCAGCCCATAGCGGCTGTCGTTGACGACCGCGACGACCTCCTCCTCTCCGTCGAAGGGCGTGATCGTCACGATGGGCCCGAAGATCTCCTCGCGCTGGTGCGGCGAGTCGGGGTCGGGCTCCAGCACGACGGTGGGCGTGATGATCCATCCGTCGCCGAGGCCGCCGGTCGCGAGCGATCCTCCCGACTGAGCGATCGAGTCGAAGTAGCCGCGCACCTTCGTATAGTGCTCGCCGCTGGCGAGCGGCCCGATCTGCGTCTCAGGGTCCTTCGGGTCTCCGACCCTCATGGCGTCGGCCGCCGCGACGAAGCGCGCGACGAACTCTTCCTGGATCTCGCGCTGGACATAGATGCGGCTGCCGGCGAGGCAGACCTGTCCCGTGTTCGTGTAGATCGCGCGCAACGACCACTCCACCGCGTTGTCGAGATCGGCGTCGGCGAACACGACGTTCGCACCCTTGCCGCCCAGTTCCAGGCTCACCGGGGTGAGGTTGGCGGAAGCGGCGCGCATGATCGCCTTGCCGGTCGCCGACTCGCCCGTGAAGGTGATCCGGTCGACGGCGGGGTCTGCGGTGAGCGCTTCCCCCACCGACTCCGGCCCGAACCCGTGCACGACGTTGAACACGCCCGGCGGGATCCCCGCCTCCAGCGCCAGTCGGGCCAGGATCGTCGCGGACGCCGGCGTGTCCTCGGCGGGCTTGAGCACGACGGTGTTCCCCCAGGCCAGCGCCGGGGCGACCTTCCAGCTCTCCAGCATCATCGGGAAGTTCCACGGCGCGATCGCGACGACGACGCCGGCCGGGTCGAACCGCGCGTAGGCGTGGTGACCGGAGTCCATGGGATAGACCTCCGAGGTCGCGAGCGCGGCGTGGTCGGCGAAGAACCGGAAGTTCAGCGCAGTCCTCGGCACATCGTTGCCGAGCGCCTGCGCGACGGGCTTGCCCATGTCGCGCACGTCGGCGAGCGCGAGCTCCTCTCCATGCTCGACGATGAGGTCGGCGAAGCGGTGCAGCAGACGTCGCCGCTCCTGCGCGCCCAGCCGAGGCCACGGGCCGTCGTCGAACGCCGCTCGGGCGGCCGCGACGGCCCGCTCGGCGTCCTCTGCCGCACCGAGCGCCACCTGCGCCCACGGTCGACGCGTGAAGGGGTCGACGCTCGCGAAGATCTCGCCGGAAACCGAAGGAACCTCCTCGCCGCCGATGACGTGCCCGAACCAGGCGAGTTGCTCGGCCTCCGGGACGATGTCGGCGCTTCGGACGCCTGTCACTATGTCTGTCACTGCGAGTCTCCTCCTCGAACCGCGAGCGCGCCGAGCGACGCGAACTCCACCGACACCGTGTCACCGCGCGTCAGCGGGATCGCGTCGGTGAGTCCGCCGGTCAGCACGATCGATCCCGCTTCCAGCGCGGCACCGCGACGCGCAAGGTCGTTGGCCGCGAGCGCGAGCGCCTCGAACGGATTCCCCTGGACAGCGGCACCCGTCGCGGTGTCGACCACTTCGCCGTTGTGCCGCAGCACGCACGCCTCCAGCACCAGGTCGAGGCCGATCGGCGCGACGCCCCTCGCCGACACGACGAACCGGGCGCTCGACGCGTTGTCGGCGATGACGTCGGGAAGCGCGAAGTCGAAGTCCCGGTAGCGGCTGTCGATGATCTCCAGTCCCGCGTGCACCGATGCGACCGCACCCAGAGCCGTGGCCGCGGTCACCCCGGGGCCGGCAAGCCGCTCGCCGAGGACGAAGACGATCTCCGGCTCGACGCGCGGGTGGATCAACTCGTCCAGCGGTATCGGCGCTCCAGCCGGCAACGCCATCGCGTGCGTGAGAAAGCCCGTCAGTGGCGATGCGATTCCCATCCGCTGCTGCTTGGCCCGCGACGTGAGCCCCAGCTTCGCGCCGATCGACGGATCGCCTGCCGCCGATCGGCGGTCGCGCTGACGTTCCTGTGCACGGTAGGCGGCCTCGACGTCGAGCCACGGCCGGTCGGTCGTGAGCCGCCCGATATCGCGCCGATCGCGCTCGGCTCCGAGCAGGACATCGACGATCTCGTCGAGTTGCGCGTCGGTTGCGTTCATCGTGCGGCCTCCGCAAGCTCGATGGCCACGTCGATGATCATGTCCTCCTGGCCGCCCACGTATCCCGCCTCGCCGACGCGTCTCAGGATCTGATAGGACGGCACCCCGTACCGCTCCGCGGCACGCTCGGCATGCAGCAGAAAGGAGTTGTATACGCCGTAGCGACCCTGGACGATCGACGACCGGTCCGCGACGGGCAGCCGGGGAATGATCGGGCGGGCGACGTCTTCGGCTGCGGCGAGGATGAGCTCTTCGTCGATGTCGGTGGGCACACCGAGCAGGCCCAGCGCCGCCACCAGCACTTCGGTGGGTGTGTTGCCGGCGCCGGCGCCCAGCGCGCACAGCGTGCCGTCGATCTGCCGGGCGCCGGCTCGGTAGGCGGCGATGGAGTTCGCGACGCCGAGCGAAAGGTTCTGGTGACCGTGGAACCCCACCTGCGCCTCGTCGCCGATCTCCGCCACGAGTGCGGCGACACGCGCACCCGCCGAATCTGGCGTCAGGGCGCCTGCGGAGTCCACGACGTACACGCACTGGCATCCCGCCTCGACCATGATCCTCGCCTGCGCCGCGAGCGGAGCCGCGTCGAGCCGGTGAGAGAGCATGAGGAAGCCGACGGTCTCCATGCCTAGCTGACGCGCCGCCTGGAAGTGCTGGATCGACACGTCGGCCTCGGTGCAGTGCGTCGCGATCCGGGCGACGGAGGCTCCCGCCGCGCGGGCCTCGCGCAGATCTTCGATCGTGCCGAGCCCGGGCAGCAGGAGCACGGCGATCCGCGCGCGCGCCACCTCGTCGGCGGCCGCCGCGACGAGGTCGATGTCGCGGACGAGGCTGAAGCCGTAGTTGAACGAAGACCCGCTGAGCCCGTCGCCGTGGGTCACCTCGATGACGGGGACGCCCGCACGGTCCAGGGCGCCCGCGATGGCGCGGACATCGGCCTCGGTGAAACGATGCCGCACCGCGTGCGAGCCGTCCCGCAGGGTCGTGTCGGTGATCCGCACCGGCTCGAGCTCTTCGGTCATGCGTGACTCCTCGTCGTGGCCAGCAGTTCGCCGACGCGCACGGCAGCGGCGGTCATGATGTCGAGATTTCCTGCCCACGGCGGAAGGTAGTCGCCGTTGCCGGTGACCTCGAGGAACACCGCGACGCGGCCAAGCCCGCTCCAGAGCTCGTTCGGATCGTCGAACTGCGGATCGCTGCGCAACCGGTAGCCGGGCACGTACCGCTGCACCTCGGCGACACGATCGTGGATCGCCGAGGCGACAGCGTCGCGATCGACGTCGGGAGCGAGGGCACAGAACACGGTGTCGCGCATGATCATGTCGGGCTTGACCGGGTTCAGGATGATGATCGCCTTGCCGCGGCGGGCTCCCCCGACCGTCTCGATGGCTCGCGCGGTGGTCTCGGTGAACTCGTCGATGTTCGCACGCGTGCCCGGGCCCGCCGACCGCGAGGAGATGGTGGCGATGATCTCGGCGTACGGCACGTCCGTCACGCTCGACACGGCGTGCACGATCGGGATGGTCGCCTGACCTCCGCACGTGATCATGTTGAGGTTGGGCGCGTCGCGGTTCACGTCGAGGTTCACGGCGGGGCACACGAACGGACCGACCGCCGCAGGCGTGAGGTCGATCGCCGTGATGCCCGCGTCCGCGAAGCGCGGCGCATTCGCCGCGTGCGCCTTGGCCGAGGTCGCCTCGAACACGAAGTCGGGCCTGTTCGGGTGGTCGAGGAGCCAATCGACGCCGGCGGCGCTCGCCTCCACGCCGCGCGAACGGGCACGAGCCAGCCCGTCGGAGGCCGGATCGACGCCGACCATGGAATGCACGTCCAGGTACGGGCTGCGCAGCAGCTTGACCAACAGGTCGGTGCCGATGTTGCCGGGCCCGACGATCGCGGCGGTCGCGCGGGCTCCCGTACTCCCGTGCAAGTGGGAGGCTGTGCCGGTCATGCGTTTCCTTCCGTCGGCGCCCCTGCGAACCGCGCGGTCACATCCCCGAGCGATGAGAATCGCGCCGTCACCGTGTCGCCGGGGGCGACCGGCACCGCGGCGCTCAGCGCGCCGGCCATGACGAGTGAGCCTGCCGGCAGCGGCCGCCCGAGCGCGCCCAACGTGTTCGCGAGGAAGAGGGCGCTTGCGAGCGGGTCTCCGAGCACCGCAGCGCCTGCTCCGGTCGAGACGATGTCTCCGTTGCGCGTGACGACGCAACCGACCAGCCCCAGATCCACGTCGAAGATCCGCACCGGGCGGCTGCCGACCAACACCGCGCCGAAGGACGCGTTGTCGGCGATCGTGTCGGCAAGCCCGATCCGCCAGTCGGCGATACGGGAGTCGATGATCTCGATCGACGCGATCGCGTAGTCGACGGCGCGCAGGAGATCCATCATGGTCAGGCCCGGCCCCTCCAGGTCCTCGCGGAGGACGAAGGAGATCTCGGGCTCGACGCGCGGCGAGATGAACGCGTCGAGGTCGATGGGCGCCGACGCATCCAGCACCGTATCGCCGAAGATGTGGCCGAAGTCGGGGCGATCGACGCCCAGCTGACGCTGCATCGCCTTCGAGGTGAGTCCCACTTTGAACCCGGCGATCGTCCTGCCCTCGGCTCGCCATGCCTCGACCTGCGCGAGTTGCACGGCATAGGCGTCGGCCACCGAGGCGTGGGGCACGGTGTCTGTCAGGGGCGGGATCGGGACGCGTGTCCGGTACGTCTCACGCAACAGCCTCGCGAACGTCGCGATCTCCTCGTCGTCCATCACTCGTTCCTGTCGTGCGTGCGAGAGAACGCTCTCGCTCCGTTGTTGAATACTCGGCGGAACCTCGTCATACTCAAACGATGCGTGCCACTGAGCGGGACGAGAGCCGATCGATGATCTCGCGTGTCGCGGCCGTGCTGAACGCGTTCGGCCCGCGTGACCAGGAGCTCGGCGTCTCGGAGATCGCCCGTCGTGCAGGACTGGCCAAGTCGACCGTATCGCGGATCGTGCACGAGCTGATCGAGCATCAGTTCCTCGAGCCCGGCGAAGGAGGCGTCCGGCTGGGACTGCGCCTGTTCGAGCTCGGGGAGTCGGCGACCCGGCCGCGCGATCTGCGCAAACTCGCCCTGGCGAGCATGTCCGATCTGCGCAACGCGACGAGCCGGACGGTTCACCTCGCCGTCCTCGAGGGCACCGAGGTCGTCTACATCGAGATCCTTCCCGCCAGGGGAACACCTCCGCTGCCCAGTCGCGTGGGCGGCCGGATGCCCGCATACGCGACGGGCGTGGGCAAGGCTCTCCTGGCGTGGTCGGACCCGGCCATCGTCGACGAGGCGATCCAGCACGGGCTCAGGCAGGTCGGGCCGGGGACGATCACGGAGCCGGATCGGCTGCGCCGCGAGCTCACCCGCATCCGCAGCGCCGGCATCGCCTACGACCGCGAGGAGAGCGGGGCGGGGATCACCTGCGCGGCGACCGCCGTGCGCAGGACGGACGGTCAGCCGCTGGTGGCGCTGTCGGCCGCGGGCTGGAGCCGCGAGTTCGACATGCGCCGAGTGGGACTGGCGGTGCAGACGGCGGCGCAGGCGCTCACCCGTGAGATCGCGAAGCGCCCCGGCCTTCACCTCACATCGACTCACTGACCGGCGTACGACCGCGGTCACGGCACCAGCACGGTGCGTCCGACGTTCTCGCCCGCCTCGACATACCGGTGCGCGTCCGCCGCCCGTTCGAAGGGGAACGCACGATCCACCGCCGTGCGATAGCCGCGATGCACCTCCTCCCACAGCGCAGCCGCGGCCTCGAGGGTTCCCGTGCGAACGCCGATGATCCGATGCCCCAGGCTGTAGAGCCGCTGCAGGTTCACGGTGACCTGACGCCCGAGGAACGCTCCCGACGAGACGACGGCACCGCGCGGAGCGAGCGCATCGAACCCGTGCTCCCACACCGACGGCTCCCCGAGATTGTCCACGATGACGTCGGCTCCGCCGCCGCCGAACGCCTCCCTGGCCCGATCGGCGAAGTCGTCGCGGGTCGCGTCGAGCACGTGCTCGAAGCCCAGCGCGGCGAGCTTCTCGCGCTTCGCGGCGCTGCGCGAGCTCACGACCACGGTCGCCCCCAGGTGCTTGGCCAGCAACGCCGTGGTCGAGCCGAGTCCGCTCGTCGCGCCCTGCACGATCACGCGGGTCCCTTCGCCGACGCCGCCCACCTGCATGAACTGGTTCATCGCCACGGGGCCGACACCGGCGAGCGCCGCAACCTGCGCGGGGTCGATGTCACCGGGAACGACCGTCGCGTTCACCGCCGGCACGACGACGTATTCGGCGTCGGCGCCCTGCGTGTGTGTGCCGAGGATCTGCGCCGACGGAGACAGATCGCCGCGACCGATACGCGTGTACTCGTCCTCCACAGGAAAGAGCAGCTGGAACACGCCGACGCGGTCGCCCACTCGCACACGATCGACGCCTGCACCCAGAGCGACGACGGTCCCCCCGTGCTCGGCGCCGAGGATGTGCGGCAGCGTGAAGGTCGCGTAGGGATGACGGCCAGAGCGCGCCACGAGGTCGAGCAGGCGCCCGATGCTCACGGCGCCGACGCGCACGAGGATCTCGCCGGAGCCAGGCTCGGGCACCGGAACCTCGTCGACGCGCAGCACGTCAGGATCGCCGAACTCGTGGAATCGGACGGCGCGCATGCGCGACGGGACCGGTCCGGCGTGGGGCCACGGGACGTCGGTCACGGTGCACTCGCTATCGTGTTCTCGAGACGGCCGATGCCGTCGATCTCGGCGACCACGGTGTCGCCGGGGCGAAGGAAGTCTCCCTTGGGCATGCCCACGCCCGCAGGCGTGCCGGTCAGGATCACGTCCCCCGGCTCCAGGGTGACGTGACGGCTGGCCGCGGCGATGAGCCCGCCGATGCCCACGACGAGCTCGCGCGTCGAGGAGTCCTGCTTCGTCACGCCGTTGACCTGCAGACGCAGACGCAGATCGTGCGGATCGGGGAGCTGCCACTCCGGAACGACGCCAGGGCCGAGCGGGCACGACCCGTCGAACGCCTTGTGCGCCAGCCAGTCCCACGCGAACGGCGGGTGCACGGCGTCTGAACGCGCGAAGCGAGCCCGGGCGGAGATGTCGTTCGCCACGGTGTAGCCCGCGATGATCCGCCCCGCGTCTGCAGCATCCACGTCTCGCGCGCGCACGCCGATCACGACGGCGAGCTCGACCTCCCAGTCAAGACCCGCCGTGTCCGCACGTGGCACGACCACCGTGTCGCCGGGGCCGACGATCGCCGTGGTGGGCGGCTTCAGGAAGAAGAACGGCTCCGCCGCCGGGTCGGGACGCGTGGCGCCCATCTCGGCCGCGTGGTCGTAGTAGTTCGCTCCCGCACACAGCACCTTGCGCGGGTACGTGATCGGCGGCGCCAGCCGGGCGGCGAACACCTCCTCGAGTGCGTCCACGTCGAGCGCGCGCAGCCGCGGCGCCCATTCCGCCCACGCCTGGTAGAGATCGAGCGCCGTGCGCGGCCAGTCGGCCGGGAGCACGCGCAGCCGACCGTCGGCGAGGATCCCGACCCGCGGTTCCCCTCCGGCGGCGACGAACTGGACAATCGACCAGCATTGCGACATCGTCACCCTCCCTCAGTGCTCGAGGAGCGCGGGGTTGATGGGTCCCCAGCTGTTGACCGCGGCGGCATCCACCTCCCACGTCTTCGGATACTGCGGGAACGAGTCATGCCACGGACGCGGCTCGAAGTACCCGCGTGCCTCGTCGACGATGACGTCGAGCTGCGTGAACAGCTCGACGAGGTTGCCGTCCGGATCATAGTGATAGGTGAAGATGTTGTGCCCCGCGCCATGGCGCCCGGGACCCCACTCGAGACGGTGCCCGTTCCTGGCCAGATGATCCAGCATCGTCTGCAGATGGTTCAGATCGCGCATCTCGTAGGCGATGTGATGCTGCCCACGACGCTTGCTCGACGCCATGAAGTTCGCCGCATGGTGGTCGGAGTTGCACCTCAGGAACACGAAGAAGTCGCCGATCGTGTCAGACCATCGGAAGCCGAGCAGATCCTGGTAGAAGTCCTGCAGAGGCCCCAGTTCGGGCACGAACGCGGCGATGTGGCCGAGCTTGGTCGGACGCAGCGGCGTGTACCCGTCGATACCGCTGCCCGCCTGCGCGTCGTAGAGATGGATCGGGGTGCCCGTGAGCGGCTCCGCGAGCACGAGCACCTCGGGCGTGTGCGGCGCGAAGTCGGTGCGCCTCTCCACGTCGTAGCCGGCGGCGCGGAGCCGACGCTGTGCGTCGGCGACCGGCTCGAGGAGCTGGTAGCCGACGGCGGTGCGCGCCGCCGGCTCGTCGCTGCGGCGCAGCACGACCGCGTGGTGGTCGGCGTCCGGGGTCAGATACGCCTCGTCGGCCGAACGATCGACGAGCACGAAGTCGAGCGCGCGCGTGTAGTAGTCGATCATCCGATCGAGGTCTGCGGTGCGGAATTCGACGTAGCCGAGTTTCGACACCGTGGCCGGGGTGCTGGTCATCCTTTGGGCTTCCCTCTTCAGGCGTAGATGTTCAAGCGTAGACAGGGGCGATGTCGCCGCTGTTCGTGGCGAAGATATCGCGCGTGTTGTGTGCCATGCGCCTCTCCGTCGAGCGTGTAACGGCTTCGCGGATCCGGCTGTGGAGCCGCGGTCGGATGTCGTGTCGGCATCCGCTCACAGCGTCGTTCGAGCGGATGGCCCCAGTCAACCTGGCGTTCCACTCAGCGGGCGGAGGCCAGGTCACCGCTGGGGCACTCCGCCGCCCGTCCTGGGCCGGCGGCAGACGTCGCGACGCGGAGGGAGTTGGCTTCTTCGTGAACCGCCTGCCACCGAGTCCGAACCCCGTCAGATGTGGCTCCTCGGCGCGGGCGCGTCACCCGCAGCATCCGACACCTCGGCCTCGGGCAAGCGCCTCATGAAATCCTCGACGCAGCCGGGGGATGCCACTCCGAGGTCGTGGTCGATGCCGGCCCGCTCGGCCGCATCGATCAACGATGAACGGCAGATCGCTGCGATCTCCTCCGCCGACATCGTGTCGAACTGCCACGAGAACAGCTCAGGGGAGACGCTCGACAGGCCACCGGTCCCGGCGAGGACGGTGAGCACGTCGGTCAGCGGGAACTCCCCTGCACCCGGCGGCAGGCGATGCTGGAGGTTGTCGTCGACCCATGAGCGATTCGCCGGTGACCGCGTGAGCCCGTCCGCGAGTTGCACGAAGTCGATCCGTTCTCCGGGGATGCTTCCGAGGAGTTCCAGACTCGACCCGCTCCGCTCGAAGCACCACGTGTCGATCACCAGCCCGCAGTCCGCGCGGCCGCTCTCTCGCACGATGGTCCACGCAGTATCGAGGTCGGGGACGCCCCAGTCGAGCGGAATGAACTCCAGAGAGCATCGCACGCCGACATCCGCCGCCCGGTCGCAGAGCCGCGCGAAGTCCTCGATCATCCGGTCGACTGGCACGGACCCGCGCGGAAAGGCGGCGATCGCCGTCATAGATGTCGCGCCCAACCCCTCGGCGATTCTCAGGAAGTCGTCGGCGGCGAAGGCGAAGAACGACAAGGGGAACACCCTCGGATCCAGGTTCTCCGGACGCCACGACGAGGTCCAGCGCGCGAGGGGATCGAGGTGAAGGCGGGTGAGGCCATGATCGGCGCAGATCGCGCGGATGTCGCTGGTCGACACTCCCTCCGCGAGAAGCTGGTGCCACCCCAGCGGCGTGATGCTGATCCCGCCGAAGCCCGCCAGCTCGGCGGCCCGGGCCTGGGCGGGGAACGGCAGCGCCCGGACGTTGCCCACCCACATGACGCCGCGCGCGCCTTCGATCGATGTCGCCGACATCTGATTCACGCGGCCAGAAGGGATTCCGCGGCGCTCTTGCGCATCGCGTCGAGAGTCGAGGCGACCGCCTTGAGGTAGTCGCCCTTCATCCCTTCCGCGTACTCTGCCTCCGCCGCGCTTCCCGGTTCGACGTCCTCGACGACGAGCGCGAAGCTGAAACGCAGCTTCAGCTCGTCGTCCGGACCCTCGATCTCGTTGGCGATCGTGCCCAGCACGCGTCCGGCGATCCGCGTGAACACGACACGGCGCGGCGCTTGCAACGCGATCCGCTCCGTATGCGGTTCCCCGCGCAGGACGATGTCCCGCTCGAACACGGTGTCGCTGTACCGCTCGGTGACGACGCAGTCTGACATCGAGGGCACGAAAGGCAACGCGTTGTTCGCCTTCATGACGAGGCCCTGCCAGACCTGCTCGCGAGTCAGCGACACGTCGCCCGGCTCGTTCACGGGCAGAATATGGGTGACGAAGATCATGGCGGGCTCTCCTTCGAAGCTCGACATTGCCGGGGTGGATGCCCGGACAGTCAGATCGTACGGACCCGCAGCCCCACCGATCAGCATCCGCTCCAGTCAGTGGAACGATCCCCGCCGGCCCGGTGGGTGGGATGGTGCTTTGACACCCCGAGGATGCTGGTGCTCGGATGGAAGGCGTCGTCGGCCGAGGGCGAGCGCACTCACCGGCGCATCGCGCACGGCGAGACACCGTCATCCACGAGGAAGTGAGAGAGCAATGCCCACTGAGATCATCCGACTCACCGTCCAGCCCGGCCGCCGCGACGAGTTCTTCGAGAAGGTCGGCGAGGTCGGCCCTTCGTATCTCGCGTCGCCCGGGGTGAGCGGTGCGCGGTTCTTCGCGCAGATCGACGACGACGACACCGTGCTGGGGGTGCTCGAGTGGGAGTCGAAGGAAGCGCTGGACGCCGCGGTGGCCAGTCCCGCAGGGCAGGCCTTCCTGGGCGCCATCGGACCGCTCCTGGCCGACGCTCCCGATCTGCGGCTCGGCGAGCCGGTCTGAGAGGTCCTCCCGGCCCTCCCGTCAGGCGTTCATCGCGTGCAGCACACGGTGCTGCGAGATGTCCCGGCCGGTGAGCGTCGTGCTCACGCGCCCCCGTCTCAGGATGACGACGCGGCGGCAGAGTCGCTCGTACTCCTCCAGTTCGCTGGAGCTGAAGACCACGGTGCTGCCGGTCCGGGCGAGCTCGCGGATCACTTCGTAGATCTCCAGCTTCGCGCCGAGATCCACCCCGCGCGTCGGATCGTCGAGAAGCACCAGCGCCGGGCGGATCTGTAGCCACTTGGCCAGGACGACCTTCTGCTGGTTGCCGCCGGACAGACTGCCCACCGGTGCGTCCAGCGAGCTGTACTTGATGTGCAGGGCTCGAGCGGATTCGAGCGCCGCCGCTCTCATTCGCCGTGTGTCCAGCGCGAATCCGTATCCGCCAGCGACCCCTGCCTTCACGCTCGACACGTTCTCGAGGATCGTGTCATCGAGCATCAGTCCGTCCCTGCGGCGATCGGCGGGCACGAGCGCGATTCCGCGCCGGACCGCCGCCCGGGCGCTACCGGGTATGCCGCGTCCGTCCGGGTACGTGATCTCACCCGAGGAGACCCGGACCAGCCCGAACACCGCGTGCAGCAGTTGCTGCACGCCCGCGTCCTCGAGACCTGCGAGTCCGACGATCTCTCCGGGGGTCGCCTCGAGATCGACCGAGCGGAGCACCGCCGTCGTCACGTCCCGAAGGACCAGCGAAGGCGCCTCGGTGCTCGGGGCCTGTGGCGCGGCCTCCGGCATCTCGTCGGGCGGGTGCCCCAGCATGCCCGAGACCAGTTCCGCGATCGTCGTCTGGGCCATCGGCACCGTCTGCACGAAGCTCCCGTCGCGCAGCACCGTCACGCGGTCGGCGACCGCCGCGACCTCTTCGAGACGATGCGACACCAGGATCGTGGTCACGTCACGGTCACGCAGACGACGGATGACGCCGAGCAGTCGGTCGGTCTCGTTCGCGCTCAACGACGACGTGGGCTCGTCGAGGATCAGCACCCGCACGTTCGTGAGCAAGGCCTTGGCGATCTCGAGCAACTGCCGGGTGTGCAGCGGAAGATCGGCGACCAGGGCATCGAGGGGGAGGTCCAGGCCGAGCTCGGCGAGGATGGGGCGGGCACGCCGCCCCATCGCACGCCGGTCGAGCACGCCGAACCGCTTGATCTCCCGGTTCGCGAACAAGTTGGCGAGCACGTCGAGCTCCGGGAAGAGCGAGAGCTCCTGGAACACGATCGCGATTCCGTCGCTGCTCGCCTCCTTCACGCTCGAATACCGGCGAACCGTCCCCTCCAGTTCGACATCGCCGCTGTCCGCCGACTCGGCACCGGCGAGGATCTTCATCAGGGTGGACTTGCCCGCCCCGTTCTCTCCGAGGATGGCATGCACCTCCCCCGCGAGGAACTCGACTGACACGTCGTTCAACGCGCGCACTCCGCCGTACTGCTTGGTGAGATTCGCGACCGCGCACCGCACGGCGGGCACGACAGGCGGGGACGGGTTCGTCGACATCGGGCGCTCCTACGGCTGCGGGTTGGGCAGGTCGATGCTCGCCAGATCGTTCGGGAAGTCGACGGCAGGAAGGTCGGCCCCCGCCGCCTCGCTGACGAGGCGGTCGCCCAGCTCCTTATAGAGCTTCTCAGCGAGCGCAGGGTCGTTCAGGACCTCGACGATCTCGTCCGCGTTCTCCGAGTTGACGATGTCGAAGCCTGTGTCTATCCAGCCCACGGGCAGTGCGACGTCGCGGAAGGCGTGGTCGGCGACGATCCGCATCCCGACGTATCCCTGCAGCCACGAGCGCTGAGTGACCGCGCCGACCATCTCACCGCCCGCGATCGCCGCCGCGGCTTCCGGGTCGTCCCCGCCGGCCGTGGTGCCGATCAGGAAGTCGCCCTCGACCGCCTCCTTCATCTTCAGCAGGTTCAGCAGATCCTGGTCGCACGCGCCCACGAAGCCCAGCGCGTCCGGATATTTCGCCTGGATACGCTGCCATGCCGCGAAGTTGCCCGGGATGTCGCCGGCCGTCACCTCGGGCTCGATGACATCGATCCCTGGCCGCGCCGCCTCCAACCGGTCCGCGAAGCCCTCCAGCGGCGCCTCGAGGTTGCGCAGTCCGGCGACGCAGATCCCGGGGACGATGATGCCTTCGGCGTCCTCGTCGAGCACGGCGGCGTAGGCGTCGGCAAGAGCGGCCCCCATCGCGACCTTGCCGGGTCCGACGTGCGTGACGGCCGCCGAGTCGGGGGCCGACACGTCGGAAGTGACGACCGTGACGCCGAGGTCGCTCGCCCGGTCGATGGGCGTGGTCCACAGCTCGCTCGGGAAAGCCATCGCCAGCACGCCGACAGTGCCGCTGGAGACGGTGTTCTGGAAGTCCGAGATCGCCTTGTTCGGGTCGAGCGCGGTCGGACCGAGCGAGAGGAATTCCGCGCCGTCGAGGGCCGCTGCCGCTGCCGCTCCGGCGGCGATGTTCACGGTGTAGGGCGCCGCGTACAGGCCGATGAGCGCGAGCGTCTTGCCCGCACCGGCCTTGCCGCTGTCGCCGTCCGTGTCGGGCGCGGCGGATTGACAGCCTGCGAGCAGCACAGCGGCAGCAGCGACCGCGCCCGCAAGAGTGAGAGAGCGTGAGTGTGACATGCGATACCTCCGGGTGGATCGTCGTTGATCGGATTGCAGTGCAACGGTGCGCACTCTGAGCCGCCGTCCCGGCGGACAGTTTCAGGAAGCGGACTTGCGCCGCTTGAGCAATGCGTCGAGCGCCACCGCACCGACGATGACCACGCCGGTGAAGAAGCCCGCGAAGTTGGCGGACACGCCGAAGGCCGTCAGCGCTCCGTTGATGACGCTCACGATGAGAGCACCGAGTGCGGCTCCGACGACGCTCCCGCGACCGCCGGAGAGCGTCGTGCCGCCGATGACGGCTGCTGCGACGACGAGAAGCTCGTATCCCGTTCCGACAGCGGGGTCCGACGCGCGGAAGAACGCGACGGAGAGCGCGCCGGAAAGGCCGCACAACGCGCCCAAGAGCAACGCCGCCTGGATCCGGATCCGGTTGATCGGGTAGCCGCTGAGCCGAGCCGCCTGGGCGTTGGAGCCGATGGCCCGGATCGCGAAGCCGAAAGAGGTCTTCCGGTAGACGAACGTGAGGACGACCGTGAGGATGAGCAGCGCGATGCTCAGCGCCGGGATGCCGTTGATCGATCCGCCGAGGATCGTGAAGAACGGGTCGTCCGGGTTCTGCGCCGCGCCGACAGACCCGCCTTCGGAGAGGATCAGGGCGAGTCCGCGATAGGCGGCGAGAGTGCCCAGGCTGATCACGATGATCGGCACGCGCAGCGCGTTCGAGAGCACCCCGTTGACGCCCCCGAGCACCGCACCGAGCGCAACGCCCGCGAGCGCTGCCAGCCACGGGCTGACACCCCCGTGAACGAGGATGGCGATGACCATCGCGGACAGGGCGAAGTTGCCGCCGACCGAGAGGTCGAGCTCACCCATGGAGAGCAGATAGACCATGCCCAGCGCAAGGAGGCCGTAGAACGACGCCTGCTGGGTGATGTTGGCGATGGAGGCGATCGACAGGAACTGCGGATGGAAGGCCGTGACGACGATGACGAGCGCGGCCAGGACGGCGAGCGTGCGCAGCTCGTCGGCGATGCCGCGCAGCGGGTTGCGGCGTCTCGCTCGGCCGGGTTCCGGCGATCCGGGGCTGGCGGCCTCCACGAGTGTGGTCTGCGTCATGACGAATCCTTTGGCTCGAGCCTGGCATCCAGCACTCCGATGTGCGGGTCGGCCCGCGATCAGTATGGGAGGGCGGCACTGGCGGCAACGGAAAAGCGTTCCACCCAGTGGGCGGACCCCTCGGGCGTCAACACCCGATGTGGAAGGCTGACGGCGTCAGAGCAGACAAGAAGGAGCATCTACGTGAACAGCACCACCCTCCGCGACACCGCGCTCTACGCACCGCGCGAGAGTCCCCCGATCGCGTCGGACAATCGCGATCGGATTCTCGCCGAACTGCGGGATCGACAACTCATCTCCGACGTGATGCTGCGCTTCGGTCGTGGGCTGGATCTGCACGACTGGGACATGTACGCCGCCACGCTCGACGACGAGTTCGATGTCGACTTCTTCGATCTCACCGGCCAGTCGCCGACCCGCACCGATCCGAAGACCTGGGCCGCGTTCGCGAGCGCCTGCCTCGAACGACTCGTCGTCCACCACCAGTACTCCAACTTCGCGATCTCGATCGATGAAGACACCGCCGACGGGACCTTCTACTACATCGCACGGCACCGCTGGACGAACAGGTTCGGTGCCGACGACTACACGCAGTACGGCTGGTACGAGAACTCGTTCCGGCGCACCCCCGAGGGGTGGAAGATCTCGAAGCTGAAGCACGGCTTCCAGTGGTGCGACGGAAACCCGACACTGATCGATCAGTCCGATCCGGAATGGCAGAGGGCCGCTGCCGCGGTCTTCGGAAGGTGAGCGTCGCCATGGCTGTCGAACTCGAACACCACACTGCGCAAGTGGGGGAAGTCAAACTCCACTACGTCCGCGCCGGCGAGGGCGATCCCGTCGTCCTGCTGCACGGCTGGCCCCAGACCTGGTACTCCTGGCGCCACGCCATCGAGGCGCTGGCGACGGACTACACGGTGATCGCGCCGGATCTGCGCGGGCTCGGATCGTCGTCCCGTCCCGCCGGCGGCTACGACACCGACACCGTCGCACGCGACATCCATGCGCTCGTGCAGTCGCTCGGGCTCGGCCCGATCCGGCTGGCCGGGCACGACTGGGGCGCCGCGACCGCCTATTCGTACGCGTCTCAGTTCCGCGACGAAGTCACGAAGCTCGCCATATTCGAGATGGTGTTGCCGGGCTTCGGCCTCATGGAGGGCGCGATGACCCCCCAGCCGGGCGGCAACTTCCTCTGGCACATGGCCTGGCAGAGCGTGCCCGACATCCCCTTCGCGTTGATCAACGGCCGCGAGGACGTCTATCTCCGGTGGTTCTTCGAGTACTACGCGTACAACCCGTCCGCGATCAGCCCGGAGGAGGCAGACCTCTACATCCGAGCGATGACCCACGTCGGCGCGCTCCGGGCCGGGCTCGGCTACTACGAGTCCTTCTTCACCTCTGCCGCGCAGAACCAGGAGCACCAGAAGACGAAGCTGACGATCCCCGTGATGGCCTGGGGCGGCGAGGCGTGCCTCGGCGGTTTCACGCTGCAGTGCTTGGAGCTCGCCGCCGAGGATGTCAGCGGCGGCGTCATCGAACGCTGCGGTCATTGGGTGGCCGAGGAGCGCGGCGACTTCGTGATCGACAAGCTGCGGGAGTTCTTCGCGGGCTGAGGATCGGCTGGCGTCCGTCAGCATGCGGGGCCTGATCCGCCGCTCGCGATCAGGCCCCCGGCGGCGGATCGAGCAGCAGCCCCACGCGCTCACGCAGATATGCGTCCAGCGGCATGAGCCCGCCGGCCGCGCTCCAGCGCACCGTGGGCGCGCCGTCGACCAGCTGCAGGGGGCCGGATGCCTCGCCCCGCTCGACGGCGTCGAGGTCGACGAGCCGCCACCCGACGTGGACGACCTCGCCCGCCCGGAACCCCCCGCGCACGGCCGCGGCGCGCTCGGCGGCACGCGCGCGGGCCG